>CAZOXV010000151.1:0-3566 GCA_964583935.1 uncultured Methanosarcinales archaeon
GTGTATTGATGTGTTGTGCTATTAACACCAGTCATTGTTGTTGGTTTTGATGAATATGTTGTTCCTGGTGCTGTGTCTAGTCTACAAGTCGCTTCTTCATTTGTATCTGCACGAATTGTAATGTCGCTGTTGAACCAGGACTGATTAACCGGACTGTGTGATATTATTTCTGGTTTTGTGGTGTCAACAACTAGTTCTATCACAGTTTCATCGATATAAATTATGTTGCCAGAATCGCTTACATCTTTGGTTCTTACTCTGAGATAATAATCATTGTCTGGAAGTGCATCTCCTGCGAGCATATCATAGCTTGTTTCATTAAGTTCCCAAGAACGTATCGGTGATGAGAAATCTGAATCTGTATCAATCTCAACATCAAACAAAATCCAATCATTATTTGGGTAAGACCAATCAATGGCAAAAATGCTACTGTTGATATATGATTGATTCAAAGGTGAATTTATTACTAAGGGGGCATGCATTTTTATGTTGAGATATACTGTGTTTTGTGCGTGAGTAACTGGGCTTTCTGTTTGATTAAAACCAAGTGCAACACCATTCTCAACTGTTGTGTGTATATCATATTGTCCTACTGCTGTGCTTTCTAGGGTTATAACTGATGCATAGTATGGGTGAGGATCATCATCTGAAGCAATTCCTTCTTCACTACCTGTACGTCCCTCACCGTCATCAATTATGTCTCCGGTGTCAGGGTCGTAGAATGTTACATTCCATGCTGAACTAAACTTATTAGGTCCGTATATTCTACCTTCCACAACTTGAGGAAGTGGTGCTGCAAAAACAACTGCTGAGTTTATCGTGGCGAAGAATATTATCAATAGCCAGATAAGATATATTTTTTTGTTCTTGTGGCGTTTAAGCAATATTGTCCCCGTAATGGATAGTAATGTTAGAATAATCAGAACGACAAGATGTGTATTTGTGGAAGATACTTCCTTTTCTTTATCATCTTCTTGTTCAGGCATATCAAATGTTAAGTTCAGGAATCTTTCTTCTGCCTCGTCATGCTGTCTTCTTATTTCTTTGAAAATTTCATCGTCAGTTTCATTAGTTAAAGGCGGCATTTCTGACCTTTTTGTATCTCCACCAGCAGAGCCTCCGCCTCCGCCCCCACTCCCTCCAGAGCTACTACTGCTTTCTGAATCTGAAATTGGATGGTCTGGGTTTTCTGGCTCGGGTTCTTGGAGTGCCTTTAATGTTCTTTTCATGCTTATGTTTTTTAGAACTGTGTCCGTTGCTGATGCATTGTATATGTAGCCAAATCCTGTGTGTTTGTAGAGTGCCGTTGTAAGTCTTGCTTCAATTACTATATCAAATCTACTCACATGTTCTGTAGCCAAGACTGTAGCAAAAAGTTGTCTCTCTTTCTCGAAATCTGCAATCTCGTCTGTTATGAAAACGCTGAAGTTAGTACCTGCTTCATATGCTGAAACTCTTATGTTGTGTGTTTCTATGTTATCTGGATTTGTTATATTTTCAAGGTGTCCTATGACCATTGTAGGCATTGGCAAAGAATATACTTGGGTTGAAGTCAGTGCTATTACCGTTAGCAAGAATATTGTGAGTACTATGTTCTGCTTTATTTTTTTCAAATCCTTTGTTTCATTATTTTTATTCATCTTTATTTTTTTGTTTGTGTATATTTTTAGCCATGTATTTTGTATTCATACTCCATCTCGTTGTGTGGCTGTATTAGATTGCACGTTGCCGGTGGTATGGAATCTATATTACCGAAGTTCAAGGAGAAGATGTGGTAATCAAAGCTCCCTGTTTCATGATTATAGATATACAGATATTGAATGTCTGTCTCATAATCGGAGAATGCTTCTTCTCTTGAAGTGTCTTCGGGAACCCATCCCATATAATTCCATCTTCCATAGGAGCCTGTGAAATTTGCAGAAATATTTTTCATTATTTCGCCTGCTGTTGTGACTTTTGTTATTTGGTTTGGTTGGAGAAGAAGACATTCATTGTAGTCAACACCATCTATATTTCCAAAGCCTAAAGAGAATATGTGGTAATCAAAGCTTCCTACTTCATGATTATATTTGTATGCATACTGCATATCATCTTTTGCTTGTTCTAGAAAACTGAACAATGTTGTATTTTTTCTTAGAAACGGAGATGATATGTAATTCCATCTTCCATAGTTCATTGTTAAGTCATTTGTCACTTTTCCAAATGTTTGATTGCAAACATATGTTTTTCCATCATGGTGGCCGAATAGTTTGTAGTATCTTTCTTTAGTTTCATTGGCTGTGTTATCGAAATAGAAGTTATCGTCGTTTATTGTTACATTTACTGCATCCGTAAGATTGAATGTTGCATTTGTTAGATAGTCAACATAAGATAATGTGAACTCTGTGTAATTCGCATACTCAAAATCGTTGATTGGTAATGTTTTATTCCATGTTACCATAAGTTTATGGTCTTCTTCGACGGTGAGATTCATATCGCATTCTCCTTCTAAGATTGAGCTTGAAATCATGAGTGTAACATTCTTGATGGACGTTTCATCCCAATTGTTTGTGGCATTTATCTGCACATCATATATTCCAATATCTCCCCATCCCGGGGTCCAGGTTCCTAGTTCATGGTCTAATGGATCTGAGAATGTGCAATTCAGTTCTCCGCCTCTCATGTCATAGCCACAGTCGGAAAAGTTAACCAGCTGATTAACATAGTATACAGAATCATTGATTGTTATTCTTGGGAATGAATCAACTTCAAGTACTGAGAATGAAGCCATGCCAGTTATAATGTTTCCTAGGTTGGGAGAATTTATTATTATCAGAATAGAGGCTGGAACAAGAACTATCAGGAATATAATATATACAGATGCCTTTGACGAAATCCTAAAAGGCAATATTAATCCTTTCACGCCGCCTTTCTTATCCATACCAGCGTCTAGGAAAATACTTTCTTTTCCCATAAATTACAACCAACGCGTTATATAAAACTAATACACACACAACAAGCTGGTATCTTTTATGGTTAGATATATTATAAAATTAACTGATTTTTTAGTTTTCTTGTTATTTTTGTAAACGAAAACTTTAAATAGGATAATTACTAAAAAATATGTTGAGTGATGTGAGTGTACAGTATGGAACTTTACTTTCTGGTTCTCGCTGTATCCTTAAAATGCTTATTTATGCGATGCGTTTGAGGTGTGAGGAAATATGTATAATAAATTTTTTATCATTTTGACTTTGTTGCTTGTTTCTTTGGCAACATCTGTTTTAGCGGCTGAAAATGAGACAGTTGATACTACAATGGACATAACTGGTAACCTGCCATCTTCCACGATTTTTCTGGCTGTTGCTGGCGAGCCATATACGGGATCAATGGAGCTCCAGCCTAACACTACAACAACAGTCTCCTGTTGGGGTAAAGCTGAGGACCTTGACGGTTATGCTGACTTAGCAGACTTGACAACAGTTATATATGCCACTAGTTCTTCAAGATATGATACTGATAATACTTCAGTTCATTATACGAATGATACTTGTGATATGACTGATTGGAATATCGATGGTAATTGG
>CAZOXV010000152.1:0-3533 GCA_964583935.1 uncultured Methanosarcinales archaeon
AGATCACGAGGGATAAACTTTCTGAGTTAGATGTTGAAAGCAGGGTTCTTATAGCGCGTTTCAGTGGTGCAGACGCATACGACATTAGTGGACTGAGAATCCTCGAAGGCACTATACTTTCACCCTCGCGATTAAACGATTTCATAAGAAATATGGCAGCATCGCGGTCTTTTTATGACACAATAAAAGCACGCCTAAACCTCAAGAACGAATTCTGTATTTATTTCGAGGATGATGAAGGTAATCTTCTGTACCTACATGAACTCATACGAGACGATGCTACAAGAGAACTATTGCTGGATGATTCTTTAGATTTTCCTGAGAAAGTATTGGTCACGGGAATAGGAAGCAGGAAGATAAATATTAGTGGTGTTCCTTGTATGGTTGCGCTTGATTAGTTATTTTAGGCCACCAAATCCAGGTGGCATTTTTCCACCCTTCTGCATTTTTTTCATCATCTTTTCCATAGATTTTGGGTTTCCAGCATCCATACCCTTAAACATCTTCATCATCTTCTTTGACTGTTTGTATTGTTTTACAAGCTCTCTAACTTCTTTCTGTGCGCTACCAGAGCCCTTCGCAATACGCTCTGAACGTGATGATTCAATAAGATCGGGATTTTCCAGTTCTTCTTGAGTGCATGATTGCATTATAAATTTCCATTTTTCGAGTTTTTCCTCTTGAACTTTTAATGCATCTTTAGGCATTTTTAGCTGTCCCATCCCAGGAACTAGCTCCATCAATTTTCCAAATGAGCCCATTTTCGACATGGCTTCCATCTGATCATAGAGGTCAATAAGATTAAAGTCACCTTTCAAGAACTTCTTTTGCATGTCTTTCGCATCTTCTTCTGACATAGCATCTTTAGCCTTTTCAAGAAGCGCCTCAATATCTCCCATGCCAAGTAATCTTCCGACAAATCCCTTTGGGTTAAATTGTTCAATATCATCAACTTTTTCACCTACACCGATGAACTTAACAGGCGCACCCGAAATAGAACATGCAGCGAGAGCTCCACCACCTTTAGCAGTACCCTCTAATTTAGTAATTATAACTCCTGTGATACCACAAGTCTCATGGAATGCTTTGGCTTGAGATTCTGCCGCCTGACCAACATCAGCGCCTATCACAAGAATCTTCTCATGTGCATCAACTTTCCGGTCAAGTTTATCAAGCTCTTCAATAAGATCATCTGATAGCGCATCTCTACCTGCCGTATCCACAATTATTATGTCATGCTTGTTAAGTTCCTTCTCAAAAGAAGAATAGAGTTTTACGGGATCTTTCTCTTTAGGATTACCAAAAACAGGAACACCAATATTTTTTCCTGTTTGCTCAAGTTGTTTGAACGCAGCAGGCCTCCATGTGTCTGTAGAGATTAATGCAACCTTCTTTCCTCTCTTCTGGAAATATTTAGCAAGTTTTCCCGCAGTCGTTGTTTTTCCATTTCCAAAAAGACCAACAAGCATTATTTTTGTTGGTTTTTCATCAACAGCAATTGGCTTTTGCTCCTCGCCAAGGAAATTAGTGAGTTCTTCATAAACAATCGTAATTAGTCTTTCTTTTCTACTTAAAGCACCAGATTCCTTTTCTGCCAAAGCCCTCTTCTTTATCTTCGTGGTTAAATCAAGAACAAGACGTACATTTACATCTGACTGAAGAAGGGCTCTCTGTATCTCTTTAACAAGCTCATTTATAACCTTTTCATCAACAAATAGACTAGAGGTAATCTTTGTCAGAGTATTTTTTAGGCTTTCACCTAGTTTTTCAAGTACCATAGACCCTGAAAAACACCACCTAATATTTAAAATTTCACTAATCTGTAGAAAATACCGCTTTTTGTATGCTCAAAAAACATATGTCTGAAATAGACCAAAATATTTATATTTCTTCAAGATTAAGAAACAAAATGGATGAATTTAAATTCATTTTTGCAAAAATGAATTTCACAATTATATTAATTATATTTATAACAAGCTGCTCACCAATTCCAAAGGATGACAATCAGCAAGAGGTTCCATTAGTACTTTTTCATATCACAAACACCACTGAAGCCAATTATGAATGTACCGATCAAGATTTAGACTACACATTATTTAATCAAATTGATGAAATGCCTGAGATTTCTAAGTTTCTTCTAGAAAATTTGCCAACAAGACTTATTAGATTTTGTTGATGTTCATGGTAAGATTTAAATAGGTTCTGCTTACAACATAAATTATGCCAACACCACAACAGAACAACCCGAATAATACAAATAATAATCAACAGGCTCAGCAGCCACCCACTCAAAATAATCAACAGCAAACTGGTGGCAATGTTGTCAGACCTCAACAA
Organism: uncultured Methanosarcinales archaeon; assembly: GCA_964583935.1. Taxonomy (GTDB): domain Archaea; phylum Nanobdellota; class Nanobdellia; order Woesearchaeales; family CAZJJJ01; genus CAZJJJ01. The sequence goes on from CAZOXV010000152.1 coordinate 2,338, forward strand.
ACTAATACAATGAATAATGCAGCAGCAGCTCCAAAACAGCAACAACAGCAAAAAACTGCAACCCCCGCAAAACAGCCAATTAAGAGGTCTGAAAAAGAACAGAGTTCTTACGAGCGAAGATTCAGGGAGTTTATCAAGAACAGGTTTGGTGGTATGATTGGCGAGATACTTCTCAATAGAGAGTTGAAGAATCAAAATATTAATGACCTTTCTTTACTAGACGAAGCGGGTCAAATGAAAGTTATGGATACTGTCTTGCAAAACATTTTCAAAGAGCACAATATGCCAGGGGCAATGGAGAACACAAGACTTGAAATGAAGCTACAGCTTTGCCTTGATAAAGCAGCAGAACTGATGAAAGATTCCTATGATGATGTGGAGCTTGGACATATTACTGTTACACATAATGACCAAGGGAAACTAGATAGGTTTAGTGCAGAAACAGGTGAAAAGTTTTGGTCTACTTCTGCTACAACAACAGGCACATTAAACTCACAAGCCTACATCATAACTCCAGAGAGAGAAACTATGATGCTTATGACAGGATATGCTAAAAACAAAAAAATAGATTTTAACCCGCTCGACGAGAAGCAAAAAAAAGAGACCCTTCATAGATTTTTCAGGAGCATTTTTGATCCATATACACAAGTTGCAAAGCAGATTATAGGCGCAGACGTTTCTTACGAACTCTTTGAAACATCAGAAACCAACATAGATTATATCGATGGGATTAAGGATGAAAATGAAAAGAAGGAAAAAGAGTCAAGAAAACGCACGGATGTTGTGAGCGCAGAATTTACCGCAGAATTGGATAGGCAGAAATTCCCAATAATAATATTTTTCTTTGTCTAATTTTTGTCTAGTCTTTATCAACAAATATGGCTTCTTCTATGATAAATCGTCCCTGGCCATCTTTGTCAAAATATTTGCTTGATTTGATTACGTTGATTTTCTTTGAAAAAAAAGGAGCGTCAAGAACAAGGCTTTCAAACTCTCCACCTTCTCCAGCAACGTTTATTGAATATTTTTCACGCAGTTTCACAAGTGATTCTATCCTTTTCTCATCAATCTTTTTCCCTAACCAAGATTCATCAAGACCATATGCTGCGACAGAAGAAATAATAACCTCAAAGCCCTGCGACACGATATTTCTCATCTCTTTCTCCTGGTCAATATGCCATAATGGTGAAAATATT
>CAZOXV010000153.1:0-3472 GCA_964583935.1 uncultured Methanosarcinales archaeon
TGGTTATAGACCATCTATAAGACTTGTGTTTTATAGAGAGGGAATATAGTGACTTTAAGGAGGTCGTTTGAATGGCAGAAAAAGAACATATGAACCTTGTGTTTGTAGGACACGTTGATCACGGAAAATCTACATCTGTTGGTAGACTTTTGTTTGATTCCGGAAATGTTGATGAACAAAAGATGAGAAAGCTTAAAGAGAAAGCTGAGCAACTTGGTAAAGGTGGCTTTGAATTTGCTTTTGTCATGGATAATCTAAAAGAGGAGCAGGAAAGAGGAGTTACTATTGATCTTGCTCACCAGAAGTTTGAGACTGATAAGTATTATTTTACTATAATTGATGCTCCAGGTCACAAAGATTTCATTAAGAACATGATAACTGGTGCTTCACAGGCAGATGCTGCAGTTTTAGTTGTTGCAGCTAATGATGGTGTTAATGCACAGACTAAAGAACACGTTTTCTTGTGTAAGACACTTGGTGTTAGTCAGCTTATTGTTGCTATCAATAAGATGGATATCTCTGGTGTTGATTACAAAGAAGAAAAGTATAATGCTGTTAAGGAAGAAGTTTCAAAGCTTATCCAGAGTGTTGGATATAAGCCTGCTGAAGTTCCTTTCCTAGCTGTTGCTTCTCTTACAGGAGAGAACATAGTTAACAAGTCAGAGAATATGCCATGGTATACGGGCAAGACTCTTCTTGAGTCTGTTAATGATTTAAGCGTCCCAGAACAGCCAACTGATCTCCCAGTAAGGGTTCCAATCCAGGATGTTTACAATATAACTGGTATTGGTGTAGTTCCTGTTGGTAGAATTGAGACTGGTGTTTTAAAGGTTGGTCAGAAAGTTAAAGCTATGCCAGGAAGAGAAGGAAAAGGTGTCTCTGGTGAAGTTAAGACTATCGAAATGCATCACGAGATGATGAAGGAAGCTAAACCTGGTTCCAACATAGGATTTAACGTAAGAGGTTTTGGTAAGAAAGATATCGCTAGAGGAGATGTTGTTGGTGATGAAGCAGCCCCACCTACAGTTGCAACTGAGTTCGAAGCGCATATTGTTGTATTGAACCACCCAAGCGTTATGACTGTTGGTTACACACCTGTTTTCCACATTCATACTGCTCAGGTAGCATGTCAGATAACTGAGATTGTTAAGAAGATGGACCCAAGAACAGGACAGGAAGTTACTGAGAATAAGGAAATCCTTAGAAACGGTGACGCAGCTATAGTTAAGATTAAACCTACACAGCCTCTTGTTATAGAGACTCAGAAGGAAATCCCTCAGCTATCTAGATTTGCTATAAGGGATTCTGGAAGAACTGTTGCAGCTGGTATGTGTATTAGCTTGACAAAGAAATAAGGCAGTAATGCCTTTTTTTGTTTTATTTTTTTGTTTAGTTTTTCGTCATGAACGACGTTAAATTTCCGAAAGATTAATAATTAGATGCTGAAAACTTAATAAATGAACATGAAACATATGCAGTAATGCATGGTTATTCGATAATTATCATGTGGCACTTTGAGTGATGAAAAATGCAGAAAGCAAGAATCAAGTTGGCATGTACGGACATTGACAAGATAAACGATGTCTGCAAGGCTATTACTGATATAGCTGAGAAAACAGGCGTTGTTCTAAGAGGACCAATACCTTTACCAACAAAAAAACTCAGAGTGACTACTAGAAAAAGCCCTGACGGAGAGGGTTCTGCTTCTTGGGAACGTTATGAGATGCGAATACACAAAAGACTAATTGATCTTGGTGTAGATGAGAGAGCACTCAGGCTTGTTATGAGAGTTCATATCCCGGAAGGACTTAATATTGAGATTGAGCTTCTAGATGCTTAAATTCTTTGAACATTTTCTATCTTTTTTCTACCTTTTATTGTATTGAACTGTTGTTCTTCTATTTTACTATAATATCATATCGAAGAAATGTATTCACTCTGTTGAAATTATTTCTCGTCGAGAACGCTGCATGAATCGCATTCTCTCCTGAATTCGCTTCAAGGTTATGCTATTCGAATAGTTTTATTATTCTAATTTTATGTGTTATGTGGTCTTAATTTAAGAAAGTTTTATAAATACTCGTACCCATCTTTTTCTATAGAAACGGGTTATTTTCTCGTCGAGAAAATTGTGTGTTAATAATGTGTTTGTAGCTGTTAATTTAGCTGCTTTTTTGGTTGGTAAAGATGGATGATGAATTGAAAAAAAGCTATAGTGCTGAGAATATTAATGTTCTTGAAGGTCTTGAAGCTGTGCGAAAGCGACCAGCAATGTATATAGGTTCTACAGGTGTTGTTGGACTCCATCATCTTGTTTGGGAAGTTGTTGATAATTCTGTTGATGAAGCTCTTGCCGGGCACTGCACAAAGATAAAAGTAATCATGCATACCGATAATTCTATTACTGTTGTTGATAACGGAAGAGGAATCCCAGTCGACAACCATTCTAAATTTAACAAGTCCGCTCTTGAGATTGTAATGACTAAGCTTCATGCTGGTGGTAAGTTTGATAAAGATTCTTACAAGTTTTCTGGTGGTTTGCATGGAGTTGGTGTTTCTTGTGTTAATGCACTTTCTGATAGATTCAGAGTTCAAGTTGCACGTGATGGCAAGGTTTATGTTCAGGAATATCAAGCTGGAAAGCCCCTCTATGATGTGAAAGAGGTTGGAGAAAGTGACAAGACTGGTACAAAAATAACGTTCCATCCAGATTTCAGTATTTTCGAGGAATATGATTATAATTTTGATACGCTTTCAAGTAGGTTGCGTGAGTTAGCTTTCCTAAACAAGGGTCTGGCTATCCAGCTTCTAAACGAAGCAACAGGTGATAAAGTAGATTTTGTATACGAGGGGGGAATTAAATCCTTTGTAAAGCATATTAGCAAGAACAGGAATCCATTGCATGAAGTTATACATTTTGAGAAAGAAACTGATGATATCTTTGTTGAAGTAGCCATGCTTTATCACGATGGGTTTCAGGGCCAGCTTTTCTCGTTCGTAAATAACATCAACACTGTTGATGGTGGTACGCATGTTTCTGGGTTCAAGACTGCTATAACCCGTGCTATTAATAACTATGCAGTCAGCAAAGGTGCGATAAAGCCTGATGAACGCTTTCTTAGCGATGATGTACAAGAAGGTCTAATATCTGTTATTGCTATTAAAGTTGCTAATCCTCAGTTTGAGGGGCAGACTAAAGCAAAACTTGGTAACTCTGATGTCAAAGGGCTTGTTGATTCTGTGGTTTCTGAGAATCTGAGTACGTTTTTTGATGAGAACCCCAGTATTGCTAAAGTGATTATCGACAAATCTGTGAATGCTGCACGTGCGAGAGAAGCTGCAAGAAAGGCTAAGGATCTTGCAAGAAGAAAGGGTGCTCTTGAGTTCTCTACTCTACCAGGGAAGCTTGCTGATTGCTCAGAGAAAGATCCTTCTAAGTCTGAGATTTTTATTGTGGAGGGTGATTCTGCCG
>CAZOXV010000154.1:0-3438 GCA_964583935.1 uncultured Methanosarcinales archaeon
AAGCGCAATAGCGCAAACACCAACCCTCTTGACTACAAACCGCACCGTATTTAAAAGGTTTTCGAAATTCTCTACAACTTAAATCCTAAATGGAAAACTTCGAGCCCCTAAGAGTTTGATACTGTTTTATTAATTTTTCTATGGTTATAACAAACAAAAAATAACAACAAAAAATAAAATAATCAAAGAGATTAAACAAAAAATATACTGATCAATCTACTGATTCTCAGATAATCCCTTTCTATCCCTAATCTGGTTTCTAATCTTATCCTGTAACTCTTCAGGTAGCTTTTCATATGTCTGATCAACAAGGAAGAAATTTCCTCTTCCACCGCTCGCGGACCTAAGCTCTGAAGTCAAACCAAACATCTCACCAACAGGAAGTCTTGCCTTAACAGATACATGGGCACCTTCTTGACGCATGTCAATTAGCTGACCCCTTTTGTTAGAGATAAGTTTTGAGATCTCTCCCATGTATTCTTCAGGAGCCTCGAACAGAAGCTCTTGTATCGGCTCAAACAACATTGGTTTTGCAGTTCTCATAGCATCCCTAATACCCTCACGGACAGCAGGATAAACCTGAGCAGGACCACGATGGATTGCATCTTCGTGTAACTTACAATCTGTAAGCGTTACTTTGACATTGATACATGGTTCACCTGCAAGAGGTCCTTTAGACATCACATCTTCAAACATGTCATTAACCATTTCCTGGATTTCTCCGATGTGAACAATACCCCTCGTTCCGTCTACAAGAAGACAACCATTATAGATGTCTCTTACCTTCTTGACTTCTTGGCTATCCATGCCATAACCTTGGAGCTTCTCCCAAAGTTTATTGTCCTTTTTCTTAACTCTCATCTCAGGGATATCTTTAGCCATAATCCCTTTAGTCATCTCCTCAGGGAGTGGCTCTACACGGAAATATAGCTTGTTGTGCTTGTTAGGTGATTTTCCTTCAGCATCCCCAGGACTCGGTTTAACTATAGTCTCTCTATAGACAACAATTGGTGGACTAGATTTAACATCAACACCCTTCTCTGTCTTAATCCTGTTCTCAATGACTTCAAGGTGTAGCTCACCCATTCCAGACATAAGATGCTCGCCTGTCTCTTCATCAATATTTATTGTTATTGTAGGATCCTCTTTAGATACCTGTCTTAAAACTTCAACAAGCTTTGGAAGATCTGCTGGTTTTAAGGCTTCAATAGCCTTTGTAACAACAGGGTCAAAGATGTGAGAAATCTTCTCGAAAGGAGTTTTTTCTCCTACTGTAACCGTCTCACCAGGATATGCACCCTTGAGACCCACAATTCCAACTATGTTTCCTGCTGGTGCACTCTCAATAAGCTCTCGCTTAGCACCATTATATACAGATACCTGCTGAATTCTCGAAGGAACCTTTGCATTATTAAGATAAACTTCTTGGCCTCTCTTTGCAGTTCCAGAGAAAATTCTTCCTGCAGTAACTTCTCCTGCATTAGGATCAATAACAACCTTTGTTGCAACAAAGTAGAGAGGTCCATTAGAATCACCGTTCAACAAAGATTTTCCATCTGGAGACTCAAGATCTCCCCGTGACCAAAGCTTAGGAATTCTATATTTCTGTGAATCATTTGGATTTGGATGGTGTCTTATAACGGCATTCAAAAGAACTACATGCAATGGACATTTCTTCCTAAGAACTGTATGATCTCCAGACTCATAGGCCTCGATAACATCCTTAAAAGAAATATTGTTCTTCTGCATGTATGGTATTGAAAGAGCCCAGTTATGAAAACCAGAACCAAAACAAACGCTTCCATCTTGGACATTAACATTCCACTTACCCTTGAATTCTGGAGGCGTAATACCGTCTATGAACTTGTTAACATTGCTTATAATTTCTACAAACCTTTGCTGCATAGCATCAGGTGTTAACTTAAGCTCTTTTATGAGCCTATCAGCTTTGTTTATGAATAATATTGGCTTCACAAGCTCTCTTAAAGCCTGTTTAAGAACCGTCTCCGTCTGTGGCATCATTCCTTCAACAGCATCAACAAGTACAACAGCACCATCAACAGCCCTCATAGCTCTTGTAACGTCACCACCAAAATCAACGTGGCCTGGTGTGTCTATTAGATTAATAAGAAATTCCCCGTCAGCACCAAAATCATGAACCATGGAAACAGCTGCAGAATCAATAGTAATCCCTCTTTCCTGCTCATCACCATGAAAGTCAAGCTGACAAGCCTTTCCTGCGAGCTCCTCTGACATCATACCTGCACCAGCAAGTAGGTTATCAGAAAGTGTTGTCTTTCCGTGATCAATGTGCGCACAAATAGCAATATTCCTAATGTACTCAGGATTCTTAGCGATCCTGATTACTTTATCAGTCATCTTTTCTCCCATCAAATTCACCTATATGTTTCAAAATAATTTTTAATATTTTTAATAGCTTAGTATCGGTTGAACATAGCAACAAATACACAACAATAAAATCAGTGTCTTACATGTACATCATGCACAGACACATAATCATGGATCTCTTCATCGGAGAACCACAACTTTACTTCTTTCTCAGCATCCTCTTTATCTCCTGATGCATGTATTACATTCTTTATACTTATTCCATTCTCATCAGCATAACTATAGCTGACATGAGCATAATCTCCTCTTATAGTTCCGGGAGCTGCCGAATTAGGTTCTGTGGAACCCACCATCTTTCTTACAAGAGAGATAGCATTAATACCCTCAAGTATAAGAGCCACTACAGGGCCCATAGTAATAAGAGACTCTAGTCCAGGATAGAACGGTTTCTCAACATGGGCAGCATAGTGCTTACGAGAGAATTCTTTATCAATGTGAACCATTTTCATTGCAACAATCTTAAGACCGACTTTCTCGAATCTGTGCAAAACCTCGCCGACTAGTCCTCTCTGAACACCATCAGGCTTTATCAAAACCAATGTTTTCTCAATCATTCTTCAATCACCCAGTTATTAATCGTAATTACCTGAAATCGTAATTACCTGAACCATAATAGACAAAACAAAAAGACAAACACAAAAGCAAATTTACTTCTTCTTTTTAGGAGCAGCTTTTTTCTTTTTTGCAGTACTTGCTGATACTCCTGATGCTTTTTTGGAACCAGCATCTTCTTCGTGTTTTGCTTCCTCAATGTTTCTTAGCGTAGCAAGATTAGCCTGCTTCGCAGCTCGTGCGTCTTCTGTCCATTTTACTCTATTCGCCTTTCTACCCAATTCAAGCATATTCTTCTTTGCTTTTGAGGAAGAGAACCAAAGTATAGTTCCGTCTTTCTTGACATACATTCTCCCTGTACCAGGGGAAATTTCCTTTCCGCTAAATGTGCATTTCATATTGACACCCTCTTGTATTGTGATTATAGTACTTTATTGTGTTTTCCAAATATTACGCCTACATAATATGTGAAAGTGT
>CAZOXV010000155.1:0-3425 GCA_964583935.1 uncultured Methanosarcinales archaeon
ATCTTGTCAAGCTAAACGACTTACTTTCAACTCGCACGTATGTGCGAATAGCAACCACAATACGATTATTGAGGGCAAAGCTAATCCGATCTTTCAACTCGCACGTATGTGCGAATAGCAACACATATCACAATAGTTGTCCTTTGCCATAAAGACTTTCAACTCGCACGTATGTGCGAATAGCAACTCAAATAAAAAAATACCAGGACTTATCGGAGAGACTTTCAACTCGCACGTATGTGCGAATAGCAACCTCAGCTTCAATCTGTCAAGAGATGCGCTTCACACTTTCAACTCGCACGTATGTGCGAATAGCAACATCTTGGCTCAACTATCTCAATAATCTCTTTTGTCTTTCAACTCGCACGTATGTGCGAATAGCAACCATTCATTTGTAAGTCCTTGATTTCAAATGTCCCAAAACCAGGTTTCCGGGAACCACCCAAAAATTAGGCTTACAATCACAACAAACAACCATCAGAATTACATAACTCATTGATTTGAAACAAGCGCGAAACCCCCAGTCTTTTTATGATAGATTGTGGTTCCCGCTATTCAAATATGTTTATCATTCCATATCCAACAAACTTGAGATTTCCTATTCCATTTGTCAATGCTTCTCTGAACTTTTCGGAATCTATAACAGTAAGAAAACCTTTCACCATCACAGTCCAAGCAGGAACCTCCAATCCATTCTTTGAGTATGTCCTGTACCCATCAAAGGATAATTTGAACTTAGCATCAACACCAGATTCCTTGAGTTTTCTATTCACCCATTCCTTTGTTTTGTCATTATCAATCTTTATTTTCTTTCTTGTCTTTGTATCCCTGTAAACAGGATTCATTCTTATACTGAATATATGTTGCTCTCCTTTCTGAGTAACATCATCAATGTCAATCTGACGGCACTCATCCAATTCTTTACCAGGAGCAAGTTCACTCAACACATACAAAGAATGACTGTTCTGTTGCCAGAGAACATTTTGATTTCCCTCAAATAATGACTTCACCTTCTGATGAATCTTGTAGTCATTACTTTCGTTTATTGGGCTTCTTCTCGATATGTACATAACATTCTTCTCCCTTCATAAGAGGCAATGTTTCTTTCTCAATTATGTTTGTCCAATGATGAATACCAACAATCTTGACAAGTCCACCTTCCATAAATGTGGCTGTACCAGTACCCATAGAAATTCTCTTCTCAAGTTCATCATCCATTGGTACAACAATAGTGGCATTTATCTTTGATATAGACTCAGGCCATCTACCAACCATTAGTCCATTAAGTTTCTTACAAGCACAATGAATACTTATTGAGTCAGCCATATGTGCCTTATTATTTTTCTTAGTTATTATCTCCTCGTTCAGGATGGCATTACTTATAGAAGTCTTTCTATTGGATTTGAGCAAATGACACAGATTTTTGACTTCCTTAGTCTTCTTCTTTGTATTGAGAAAACTAATAGCATCTTTCATACGCGAAACATCACTAAACTCAAAACCAAGATTAGTTAGTGTTTCTTTTATCTTCTCAAAGATTTCATCACCAACTTCTCTTCTTACTCTTTCCCAAGTAAAGAAACCTCTAACAGGATAGTTCACTCCATTCAGTCTAATAGATTCCTTTACTGGACTCCAGGCTTGTAATGATGACTTTTGTGATGCCTTAGTTTCTCTTGGGTAAGGAGCCTTCCTTTCGTTATCATCAAAATAAAATGAGTGGACTAATGCTCTTGACTTTTCAGCAACATCATCAAAGTACTTGTCTCCAGTATATTCAACCTTTCTTAGTGAAGGTACTGGTCTCTGTCCACATAAGACTCTCAGTAAGTTGGCAACTTGATTCGTTGCCAACCTACCAGGAGGAATTTTGTAGTGGCTGACCTGTTTCTTCATCATTCCACTAGGTCTATGATATGGAAAAATACCAGCACCCCTAACTTCAAGTATCAAAGCTTTCATATGATTTCTCCAAGAATATTCTGTTTCTTAGCAGTTTTCTTTTTGGTTGTCTTCTTGGCTGCCTTTTTAGCAAGAGCAACTTCCTTAGCAGATTCTTTTGAATCAGATATATTATCATAGAGAGCAACAGCATCTTCCTCGGATACCTGTCTATAGAAAACCTCAAGGTCGCTTGGTTTTACTTTGATATCTTTTATTGAACTGATAGAATGATAATTGCTCTCATTGGATGGATTATCATTCAGTGGGTCCTTCAGATACATAATCTTTACATCTTCAACCCTGGCATATGCCTTAGTCTTTTCTATACGGAGACTAATCAGTCTTTTCAGAAATTCCTTTACAAGAAACAAACACTGATCCTGACTAAGAAGAATACCTTCTTCTGGAAGTTCATTGACAGCAGTCTTCTTCTGATACCATCCCCAATCACTCACTTCGGAACCAAGATTCTTACTGAGATTCTTGATAAAGAATTCTACGTGGTCTGGATGAACTGCCATTCTGTCGTACCTATTTGACAGTGAGATGAACTGAAGATTATCGATATCAATACTACCCTCAAAAAGGTACTCAATGTCACCAACAGATTCCTTATAGTAGAGTGAAGTGTTACCTTCATCATCATTGGACTTCTTTCTATTCTTTGGTACTCTGGCACTGTGGACCTCGAAGTTGGGATGAGTCTCACTTGTCTGGACAGCATCACAAGTATTCACAGGAGACTTTCTTTTCAATGTAGAATCATCCTTGATTGTAAACATATGTCCCTTCAAAAGATTAGCAGGAGAAGCCAACAGCTTTACCAAAGCAGTTGGTGCGTGAACTATATCATTGTTGTGAAAAGGGAAGTCATCTCCAAGAATATGACTACGAAGACACTCAGCAGAAATCTTGACCTTTGCCTCGCATTCATAAACTTCATCTCCATTGTCAAAAGTCTTCTTGATTCTGTTACCATTACTATCAGTCTTGTAGGTATACTCGTGTTTAGCAAGCATTATGTTTTTCGCTTGCTTTCCATTATTGTTGAATACTGCGCTGAATTCTGGAAAGCATCTCCTTACAATTGTAACAGAGTCCTTAGAATCATAGTTGACAATACCTCTTCCGACAATCTTTGCTCTGAAATAAATTGACCTAATTCCCATTTTCTGACATCCTTTCTTTGAGTGTTTTCAAATCATCCTTTTCAATAATACCTAACTCGTGACTATAGACTCTGGAAACATCTGGTAGTGGTGTATCCGGGTCTAAAGAAATTCTAAACCACTGCGCTATACTTTTAGGAAACTTCTTCTTTTTGAGCATTGATTCTATTTCTTCGAATCCTGCTCTGGCTAGTGCCTTCATACAAAACTTTGAATCAATTTGGTAACCCTTAGTTTCATACCTCCTTTTCAATTCAAAACCATCACTGAGTCCAACACTCTCATCTGGTCCCAACCAATCATCAGAGTCTA
>CAZOXV010000156.1:0-3423 GCA_964583935.1 uncultured Methanosarcinales archaeon
TATACTAATATGATGGTATCTTGGTTATTGCAGAAATCAGTAGAACTTTCCGATACTTTCTTCTCAAAAGTTGGGGTGTCTCAGGAGGAAGTTGCTAAATGGAAGGATGTTTCTGAGAACCTTGAATTAAAAGCCAAGGATGGAATTATCGAACAATTTGATGGATATTTTAAACTTCCTGAGCTTGATTGGAAAGGATATAGAAAGAAGTATGGAGATATACACAGACTTGATAGAATCCTAAAAGCTGAAGGGAAATCTCCCGATAAATTTAAGGCAGGAAAGCAGGCCGACACACTTATGCCATTTTATATTTTAGATATTAATGAGGTTACTAAGATTTTGAAGTGTCTTGGTCTTAAGGTTGGAAACCAAGTTGCATTTTTCAAGAAAAATTACCAGTATTATGAGCCGAGGACAAGTCATGGTTCAACATTAAGTAAGATTGTTCATGGTGTTATTTCAAGTTATATGAATAATGAGAAACTTACACGAGAATTGTTTGACGATGCGATTATTAGTGATATTTCTGAGAAGATAAGAAAGGATACTTCTGATGGTATACATACTGGTCTTATGGCTGGTAGTGTTGATTTTGTGATAAGAAGATTTGCAGGGATTAATTACCACCGCGAGAATTTGGAATTAAATCCAAAACTGCCCGATGACTGGAGAAGATTAGCTTTTGGGGTATTACATCGTGGAGTATGGTATGATATTGAAATCTCTCAGAAAATATTTATTAAATCTAATAAGAATGTTGTTGTAATTTCTGGTGGGAAAAGATATAATCTGATAAAGGGAAAGAAAAAAGTTATACCCCTTAAAAAATAGAAAAAGTATATTCTGAAATAAATATTGCAATACCCGAGATTGCCAGTCCTATTACAGTTCCTATAGCTGTTCTTTTTGTACCTTTTATCTTAGTGGATGTGGCAATAACGCACATTGCTATTATTGTTGCAAAGATTGCGAAAGGAATATCTTTATAGAATAATCCTGTAAATATTGTCATTGCAACAACCCTTGCAGAATAGCCTTCAAATTCTTTTGATAATAGTTCTAAAATTATGATAAATACTCCTGCAATAATCATCTGGTCAAGAAATGGTCTGTATGGTTCTATTGCTGATCTCATTAACACGAGTAAAAACATTACCCAGCTTCCTATTGCTAAAATGTCTCTAAGTATATGTTTCTTCATGTTGATATTAATTTTCATAGATTAGGAATGTTCTCTATAGATATAATATTTTTCAATTATCTAATAACTAAGGTGGTAATGTAAGATTAAATAATTATGGGAAGACTAATAAGCTCTTTTTGTCTGATGATGTTAGGAATATTTTGTTATAGATAGATTCTTGTAGAAACCTTTATTTAATCCTTGTGAGACCCAATCTATATGGGTTTCAGGAGCTTTGATGAGTGGAATTTTCTATGTTGGCGTAGAATAAACCCTAAGTTAAGAGATTTTTTGCTATGGATACATTTTCCATTAAGTAGGATAGCAAATATGCTACATTATGGCAGGCATGATATGTTTAATTATGTTGCTATGGGAATCTCAAGAAAATGTACGAGAAGATGTTCTTATTGTCCTGTGTCAAGATTTCCTGAATTTGGAAGTAATCAAGAAATGACGCTAAAAACATATCGCAAAATTATGTTTGACCTATCCAGAATGAATTTTAATGGAGTTATAACCTTCGGTTTTTATGATGAACCACTTGTTCATGCTAAATTTATCAATTTCTTAAAAATAACTTCGCGTATATTACCCAAAGTTAAGGTCCTTATCTTTACTAACGGCGATTTATTGGACACTTTTTATTTCTCAGAAATTAGAAAATTGGATTTCACTTTACAAGTTACACAACATGCACCTGTTAATGAAACAAAATTTGAGCAATTGTTATCTATGAGAAATAGTTATTCCAAGATGTTTCTCAAACGCGAGATTGAAGATGAGTTTTTATCAACGCGCTCTGGTCTTGTAGATGTACCAAACCCAAACATTTTGAAAAAGAAGAAGTGCACACTTCCGTCCGTTAAACTGTCTATTGATCCTGAAGGACAAGTTGTTTTGTGCTGTAATGATTTTTTTTCAGAGTATAGACTTGGTAATATAAATGATTATTCAATTGAAGAAATCTGGGAAAAAGAATATTTCAAAAAGTTGAGAAAAGATCTTCTTAACGGTAAGATGAATATTCCATTGTGCAAGAGATGTTACAATTGAAGCCATCCAAAATTTTAAATAATATATATTCAAATTTATTATATGGAAAATATGCTTACTAGTTTTATAAAGGATAATAATGTTGATGCCGAGCATATTATTTTTCAAGAATCATGCCATACTGTTGACGAAGCAGCAAAAGCTGTTGGTGTACAGTCCTCTGATTTTGTGAAGAGTATATGTATGGTTTCTGGTGCTGAGATAATTATTGCCATTGTTCTTGGAACTGATAGAGCAAGTACGAAAAATGTAGCAAAAGCCTTTGGGATTCCTAGACCAGAACTTGCTACTCATGAGGATATTCTGAAATACACTGGTTATCCTTGTGGTGGGACTCCGCCGTTTGGGTTTGATGCAAAATTTGTTATTGATAATAATGTGATGGAAAAAGAATTTATCTATGCCGGTGGCGGTTCTGAGAACTCTCTCGTTAGGTTGTCTCCAAAGGAGATGTTGAGAGCGAATAACGGAGCTGTTGCTAGGATACGTAAGTAGGGAGAGGAAAGCTATCTTGGCTTATTCTACTGTCACACTTTTTGCAAGATTTCTTGGTTTGTCAACATCTATATCCTTTAAATCTGCAATATGATATGCAAGAAGTTGTAGTGGTATCGTGTTTATTATTGGTGAAAATTCATATATCGTCTTAGGTACTTTTATCACATTATCGGATAATCTTCTCAGTTCAGAATCATCACTATCGGTTATAGATATTACAATACCTTTTCTTGCTTTTATCTCTTGCATATTACTTATTATTTTATTGAATGTTTCATCTTTTGGTGCAATAAAAATGATGGGCATCATTTCATCAACCAACGCTATTGGTCCATGTTTCATCTCTGCTGCAGGGTATCCTTCTGCGTGTATATATGATATTTCTTTAAGTTTCAGAGCCCCTTCAAGCGCAACAGGATAATTAATCCCTCTCCCAAGATAAAGAAAATTACTTTTTCTGTAGAAAATTTTAGCAATATCTCTTATCTGTTCAGACATAGTTAATATTTCTTCTAGTTTGTCAGATATTATAGATGACTCTTTGTATATTTCTCCGGTCATCACTTTTCTATTATTTTTTCTTCCTATTTCCAAGGCCAGTAAAATTAAAGCTTCTATTTGGGAAGTGAATGCTTTTGTGCTAGCAACACCTATTTCTGGTCCTGCTCTTATATATATCCCTG
>CAZOXV010000157.1:0-3422 GCA_964583935.1 uncultured Methanosarcinales archaeon
CCTTGTTGTTGACTATAATCCAGATACCATAAAAACTTTGGCTAAGAAGAAATATCATTGTAGATATGGGGATGCGGGAGACTTAGAGCTTCTTAACGAACTTCAAATAGAAAAAGCAAAGATGATTATTTCTACTGTTGATGATCTGGACGTAAGTCTTCTATTACTTAGCAAATGTCTCTCAGAAAACAAGAATGTAATCTTTATTGCTACAGCAACCCAGCCTGATGATGCAGTAACTTTGTATGAGCATGGTGCATCTTATGTTATAATACCACACTTGCTTGGTTCTAGTTCTGCATCTTCTATGATAGAGGAATATGCATTTGATTTCCTTAAATTTAAAAAGGAAAAGAAAAGACAACTCAAACTTCTTAGAAAAAGAAAAAAGAAGAGTGTTAAAGCAATAAGAAAAATATGACTTTGAAAAACTTAAGCGGCTCTTTTTTGCTCTTTTATTATTTTTTCAGTCTCTTTTATCTTTTGATCTACTTCTTTCCAAGTGTAATTGTCTTCCCACCTGAACAGTTGAACAATTCTTTTTGTTATCTTGTCTGAAGAATTTATCTTATTTTCTGTCTTTTCTATTTCTCTTATGCGTTTTTTTTCTTTGTTTTTGAAAAATCTATAAATAATCTTATTATATATTTCATTTTGTATACTCTCTATTGTTTTGTGTACATTTTCGTTGATATTGTTATTACCTTTGTTTGCTAGTTCTCTTAGTGCCTGTTTTTGTTTTTCATTAAGGTCATTATAATTTGACAAAACGTTTTCATCGTTTCCTGATGCATGAAACTGAAGTGCCCTTATTAGCTGTAATAGATTTTGATATAGATTTTTTCTGCCCGAATTGCTTTTTCTGCATTTATCAAGAAATTCCATAAACTTTGGTGTGTATAGAAACTTGTTAAGTTGACCTCTATTTTCATTTATGAAAAAAAAGAACCCATTATCTACTGGAAATTTCGCTTCCATAAACTTCTCAAATGTAATGATGTCATTTTTGAATTTATCTAGTAATTCTGAAACTTCACCGCTTGCTTGAATCTGATTTGCTTGATTATATATTGCATTTAGCGAGCCATAGAATTCTGTCCGTGATATGGTGCTTTTTATGTCATTTCTTTGGACAAAAGCCAATAGATTCATTACAAGTTTACGTATTTCTTCAATATCTCTCTGCTGAGATGCAAGTTCTGCACGAATATTGTTCTCTAGCGTATCGCAATAATCTTTATCCCAGTTTATTTTTTCTCCAGAATTTTTGCTCTCTCTTAGTTTTGAAAGATAATCAAGGTATCTTTGTAATGAATTCAGTAGTCTGTCAACATTTACCATCATCAATACCTTCAATCGTTGAATAATCTGATATTCGGAAAGAGTTTAAGCGATTTTTATTAAGTTTAAGTGATTTTTATTATGTAATTTGAATGTGTCTCTTCCTTAAATATTTTTGTAATTCAAGTATGCTTTTTATAACAAATTTTATTAATCCTCATAGTATATCTTTCTTGGTGGTTTTTGGTGAGGATTGATAGCGAAATAAAGTTAGATTTTTCTGATGTTCTTTTACGTCCCAAGAGGAGCACTTTGAATACCCGTAAAGAAGTGGTTCTTGAAAGGACTTATAGATTTCTTAATAGTGGTAAAGTTTGGTCAGGTATTCCTATAATGACTGCTAATATGGATACAACAGGAACATTCGAAATGGCGCGAGCGCTCTCAAAGTTTAAAATGATAACTGCTTTACACAAGTTCTATACAATAAAAGAGCTTGAGCAGTTTTTTTCTGATTTTAACGAACCTGATTATGTAGCTTATTCTCTAGGAATCCGTGATGAGGATATAGAAAAATTAGAGAAGGTAATTGAATTAGGTCTTGATTCTAGGTTTAATTTCATTGTTGTTGATGTACCAAATGCATACCTTGAGCGTTTTGTGCAGACAGTAGCACATATACGAAGTCTTTGCCCAAATCACATAATTGTTGCAGGCAATGTTGTAACTAACGAGATGTCAGAAGAAATATTATTGAGGGGTGCAGATATAGTGA
The DNA here is from genome assembly GCA_964583935.1 of uncultured Methanosarcinales archaeon. Classification (GTDB taxonomy): domain Archaea; phylum Nanobdellota; class Nanobdellia; order Woesearchaeales; family CAZJJJ01; genus CAZJJJ01. The sequence continues at coordinate 2,057 of CAZOXV010000157.1, forward strand.
AAGTGGGCATAGGTAGCGGTTCTGCATGTACAACAAGAAGACAAACTGGTGTTGGTTATCCTCAGCTTAGCGCAGTAATAGAATGCTCAGATGCTGCTCATGGAATAAGTAATAAAGAAACAGGGTATGGTTTGATTGTTTCTGATGGTGGTGTTGAGTATCCTTCAGATATTGCAAAGGCTTTCTGCGGTGGTGCAGACTTTGTGATGATGGGATCACTATTTGCTGGTTTTGACGAATCGGGTGGAGAAACAGTAGAAAAAGATGGTAAGTTATTCAAAGAGTACTATGGCATGAGTTCGTCAATGGCGATGGAACGACATTATGGTGGTGTTGCGAAATATAGGGCTTCTGAAGGAAGAATTACTCAAATTCCATACAAAGGTTGTGTCTCAGATTTTGTTCTCACATTGCTTGGCTCATTGCGTAGTACAGGAACTTATATGGGGGCTAGAACATTAAAAGAATTTTCAAGGAGGGCAACTTTCATAAAAGTTGGCAAGCAGTTAAACACATCATTAACGCGTTACGATTCGGATAATCAGAGTAGCTGAATGTATATTCTATGTGGTCTTTCTGAAGTCGTGCAAACCTTTTTAAATACCTCCAATTTTCTAGGACTTATGCCAAAGAAAGAATCAGCGGATAAAAAGCCCGAAAATGCTGAGAATATCGAAACAGCACAACCAGTTCTAAACATAGGTCTTGTAGGTCATGTAGATCATGGGAAGACAACATTGACTGAGACCCTTTCTGGGAAATGGACTGATACTCATTCTGAAGAAATGCGTAGAGGCATCACTATAAAACTTGGTTATGCCAACACAGTTATTCGAAAAATACCTGGGAAAAGTGGTTCTGATGCATATACTGTTGAAAAAACGGTTGATGGAAAGAAAACTGAGGCGTTAAAGAAGATAAGTTTTGTCGATGCGCCTGGCCACGAGAGTCTTATGGCTACTATGTTATCTGGTGCCACTATTATGGATGGTGCTATAATCCTTATTTCTGCTGCAGAAGAATGTCCTCAACCCCAGACAAGAGAGCATCTCATGGCTCTTGAGATTATGGGTGTTGATAGAATCATAGTTGTCCAAAACAAGATTGACCTTGTTTCACCTGAAGAAGCTGAAAAAAATTATAATTATTTTAAAAAGTTTTTGTCTTCAACATCATACAAAGATGCTCCTATTGTACCTATATCTGCACAACACAACGTTAATATTGATGTGCTTCTCGAGCTTATTGACAATTATTTCCCAGTACCTAAGCGTGATGTGAATGTCGATCCTATGATGCTTGTTGCAAGGAGCTTTGATATCAATAAACCGGGTTCAATGCCTGATGTTATAAAGGGTGGAGTGTT
>CAZOXV010000158.1:0-3390 GCA_964583935.1 uncultured Methanosarcinales archaeon
AATAAGGGATTATTTATTTCTATTCTATTTGTACGATACCATAAGATACCATAATGATGATGAGGATGTTTTTCCGCAATATAAGAAAAGAGCTTTGATCCTGTTTCTTTATATTTTTAATTTGAATCTTAGTTCAATTATATATGAAACCACTAACTTATTTGATCTAATTCTCCTACCTTAATTTTAACATCATATATTTCTCCATCAGTAAATGGATTCTGTGCTAAATCTATAGAACTTCCATTCTCAAAGTAAAAAACGTTATTATCAATAGCAACAACATCATACATTGGAAAATAACCTCCTGGTGCATAATCAGTTCCTATATTCAAATATCCCTCCCCCCAAAATAAGGCACGGATTGTAAAATCATAATCTAAACCATAATTTAAAGTATTAAAACTAGATGGATTAATTGAACCAAAAGCTCCTAAATAAGTATCAGGTGAAGAAAATCCAATTTCTGAACTATCAGCTACACTAGCAACCATTATTCCTTCATAATCCCAATCAATATCAGGGATAGGAGGCGCTTCAGGTTCTGAATCTGAAACATTTAAGCTTATAGAATAAGAATCCCCAGTAACAAAAGGATTTGCACAAACACTACTATGCGCACCACTCATTGAATCAAAAGTTAAAGGGTAATCAACTCCATCAATACTCAAAGAAACAAGAAAGGTATTTCTTTCAAGTGAAGCAAACACAAATAAAGAACCATCAATCCAACCCAACGTATAAACACTCGTTTCCCCCATATTATTAGGATTTAAACTACCAACATTTTCATCAGAATAATATCCATAAAAATCTTCACCAAAATTTATTTCTCCAACAGTTAAAATCATATTTTGATCAATAAGAACATCTTCACTAAATTCTTTAGTTGTATAAACTGCCCCCGTTTCTAGATCTTTATATTCAAAACCAATTTTAGGAGCTTTCTTTCTTGAAGAATAATCCTTAAACTTATTATCTGACTCACAAGTAATTAATTTTTCTCCACCTATTCTAAGATTTGTATTAAAATTTTCACAAAATACACCATCTATCGACATTTTAGATATTTCTATATTAACAGGCAAATTATTTTTAGTCTTTACAGAAGCATAAGATTGATTGACAGAATAACTTTTAACTGCAACATCCTCTGTCATCATTTCAGATTCAATAGAATGTTTCTTACTTTCTCCTCCAATCCCAGATAACCCGCCTAATACACCAACAACAATAAGTGCTATAATTAAAATAACAGCTGATATAATCATATACTCTGTTGCTGCTTGAGCCCTTAACATAAAAAATCAAAATTAAATAATCTATTTAAATTTATCGTTAATGTAGACATTGTCAATTAATCGACACGTTTAAATAATAGTTATGTTATTAGTTTTACTGAGGTGATTTAAGTGAAAATATGTCCCATTGTAAAACAAATTCTGCAATAAAAAGAGGTGTTAAGAAAAATAATTGTGGCTGGATACCTAGATACAGTTGCAATAATTGTGGAAAATGGTTTGTTGACAGAAAAGGTTTTGAAAATTTTAGGCACAAACCTGAAGTAATAACTGCTGCTTTGGATTTAAGGGCTAAAGGAATGTCTTTAGCAGACATTGTTGATCATCTTGATCAACATCACAGGATAAAAGTCTCTAGACAGACCATTTTAGATTGGCAAAATAAGTTTGGTAAGAAGCTGAAAAGCTTCACCCAAACTCAAAAACCAATCATTGGTGGACAAGTTCATGCTGATGAAATGTTTGTAAAAGTACGGAAAAAATGGAATTACCATTAGGATGCAATGGACAATACAACTAAATTTCTTGTTGGTGATCATCTCAGTAAAGAAAGGAATTATAGGGAATGTAACCCATTTTTAGAAAATGTAAAGGAATATCCAGTTAATCAACCCTACGAAATTCATACTTATTGTAGTTACGAATATCCTTTGCCTGTAAAGAAAGTTTTTGGGAAAAGAGGGATTATTCATGCGTATTTTCCTTCATGGAAATGCAGGTTTAAGAACAACCCCATTGAGAGGCTTCATAATTAGAAATTTTGATAATTATGAGAGTACAAAAAATTTCTTTGATTATAATAAAGTTTATTACAATTTTATAAGAAAACATACTACTTTAGGCAAGATTACTCCAGCAGAAGCCGCTGGAATATTCCTAAATCTTGGAAGGAATAGATTCTTATCTCTGATAGAGATTTTACTTAACAGCAAATCTTTATGTTATTGCAGATAACTTGACACTGTCCTAACCATAATCTTTATAAACCAAACTCATCACCCAAACATAGAATTATGATAAAAAAGCTGGCGAGATGATTCGACCATACGACCAATTTCATAATTGACGAAAACTTAGCCTGAAAAAAGGACACTCGAAAATATCTTCGCAGCCGATGCAATGCTCAGCGCATAGGAAACTTTGCTTGACATTCCGTATATGGCTCACCGAAGACCTAAGATTCTTGAGCAGCCCTTCCAAATAGGCAATACAGAAAAGTTTTCCAAGGACACAACAAACCGGTATCGACACCTCTGTCAACCATTTTGGATTACGCGGACAAGTGTCAGAAATAAGAAAGTGAATAAAGTATGAAAAAAGTAAATCCACGTAGAGGAAGTTTGCAGTTCTGGCCTAGAGCTAGAGCTAAGAAAGAGACAGCAAGAGTAAGGAATAAGGCTGTCAGCAAAGACGCAAAGCTGGTCGGTTTTGCAGGTTATAAGGTAGGTATGACTCATGTCATCTATACAGATAACGGAAAGACATCGCTTATGAAAGGACAGGAAGTCGTATCGCCAGTAACGGTAATCGAATGCCCTCCATTCAAGGTATTCTCAGTAAGGTTCTATAAGAACACGACTGAAGGATCAAGAGTAGTAGGTGAAGTGGTCAATCCGAAACTCGATAAGGAAGTAGGACGGAAAGTGACTATCTCCAAGAACAATTCAGGATCGATTGATGATGTCAAGGAATTCGATTTCATAAGACTGTCAGTGTACACACAACCTAAGATGACAGGTATGGGTAAGAAGAAACCGGAGATATTCGAAGTTCCGCTTGGCGGTTCAAAAGACGAACAGATCTCATACGCAAAAGAGAATCTGGATAAGGAGATAGCTGTCTCAGATATCTTTGAGGCAGGAAATCAGCTCGATATGCACTCAGTGACTAAAGGAAAGGGATTCCAGGGAGCAGTCAAGAGATTCGGCGTAAAGATCAGGGAAAGCAAATCCGAGAAAGGAGTAAGGACTGCAGGAAGCCTTGGTCCATGGTGCGGACAAGGCCACATAATGTGGAGGATTCCGGCTCCAGGTAAGATGGGATATCATCTTAGGACAGAGCACAACAAGTGGTTGCTAAAGATAGCAGA
>CAZOXV010000159.1:0-3379 GCA_964583935.1 uncultured Methanosarcinales archaeon
CATTGGTGAAGGAAGTATTAGAAAAGCCACACCAGAGGAGGTCGCCGAGCATTTAGCTAGTTACTTGCCAGCCGAATACAAAGGCGAAGCTCTTGAGAGTGTAATGTTCAACAAAGACGATGGCTGTGTGTATGGGAAATATGCCAGTAAAAAAGTTAAGAAATCAATTATTGCACAAAATGCCACTACTAACAAGACAGAGCCTGTCGATGGTACACAAAAAACAAAGGAAAATGAAGTCCCTCGTAAAGACTCAAAAGCTAAACCAGAAATTGATGTCGATAGGAAGGACGTGAAGAATCCTGATGAAGTCAGAACAAAAGAGTACCAAAGAGGCAAAGGTGGAGAAGATCTCCATTCTGATAAAGTCCCTAGATCAAAAAATAATTCAGGTCTACAGGGAAAAGAAAAAACTACTTTTGAAAAAGAAAATGCTGATAAAGCAACATCGGGGAATCCCGATACTTATGTACAAGATTTTCAAGATTCTGAAAAACCTGCTCCTGCTGGAAAAGAAAATAATCATACTGCTGGGTCTGAAATCGAAATTCGACCTGAAGCCCAAATTTATGAGAATTTGAAACTTTCCAAAAAGGAAAAGGATGATTCAGATGATGGAGATAACGCAGAGAAAGCAGAAAAATCTGAAGAAAAATCTGAGAAAAAACGCAAACTCCCTTGGGAAAAAGATGAAAAAGACAAGGAAGAACGCGATGCTGCAACAAACACGGAAACAAAGGTTGCTAAGTTTGAGAAAGAATACAAGGAAGCAAAAGCTGCATTAAAAGAAAAAGAAGCTGCAATTAGTCGATACAAACTTCGAGAATCACGTAGAAAAGCCGCAACCAGATATGCACTTGCTCTTCTCAATCTAAACCCAACCAAGTACGCCACAGATAATGCTTTCCATGAATTAGTGGAAAATACTGTGGACAAAATGGACGTAAATGCTATCGAAGCTGCCGTCAATCAAATGGAAACTATCCAGAAAGAAGCTCAAAGCCTCAGATCTAAAAAAGGTGATATTGATCACGCCGACGAAGGACTTGCTACAGCTATTGTGATGCCTCCAGCAGAACAAGAAGAAGAAGCAGGTATCGATCTGAAATCTGTGCTTATGTCTGGAACTAAATTTGGAAGAATGATGGACGATTTTGATGCATATACGCCTCATCAAAAATTATAAGGAGATGAAAAATGATAATCCCAATTCACCGTGTTGTAACAACACAGTACCCAATCGCTGCATCAACAACTATTGAACCAGGTATGGTTGTAACACTGAATACTACTACTGGCTATGCTGAACCATGTGATGCTGCTGAAAGACCAATCGGTCTTGCCGCAGATAAAAATCGTGCTTCTCAAGCCTATGAATGGGTTAACAGAGTCTCTGACTCTGGAAATGAAACAGCTGCTAGCGGTCTCCTGTCCGTATACGTGGGTGGCGAGTTCTACGTCGATATCGACGATACTGCCGTCATCTATCAACCTGACGCTGATACAGAAATTACAGGTGTCGTGGCAAGTGGCGCAACTGTCACTCCAATGACTCCTCTGTATACTGCTGCTAATGGCCAACTTTCATCCAGCTCCTCTGACTACATTGTTGCATTAGTCACAGGAAACCCATCTGAATATGATGGTGCCGTTTCAGGTGCCCTCGAAACAGGTATTCCAGGAGAATACGAACCTGGCTCAAGCGTAACATACGCCAATGATGCGAATCCACGCCAATGGGTCAAAATTCTGATTCAAATTCATGATGTTGCTTAATAGTTAATTGACATTTAATGTTTCAATCAGAAAAATTATTTAATCTAAAAAAAGGAGCTAACGAAAATGAGCATGATTAAATCAAACTATACAGATGACCAAAGAGAAAGAGTCATCGCACAAGCCCTTGAAACACCAGAAGGTCGTGTTGCACTCGCTCAGGCAAAATAACCATTGCCATTGTCATTAAACGACAATAAAGAAGAACACTATATGCGGGAAACCCCTGTTAACGACATTCTCTACTAATTATGTAAAAATGAGAACTCAAATGGACAACCCGCAGGTAATTATAAGGAAACATAATGATAACAAATAAAAACTATTGGTTAGCTGGTTTTTTTGATGGAGAAGGATCGGCTTCATTCTCACAAATGAGCCCCTCTTTAAATATTGTAAATTCTGATCCTAAAACTACCGCATTTTGCTTGCAAGTATTTAAGGAAAATGGAATTGAATCAAAATTAGGAGAGAGATCTTTCCCTTCTAAAACCAAAAAGGAAAGCAGAAAAAGATGGGATTTATTTATTAATCAAACTGAAGAAGCTAATAAAGCAAGTATTTTTTTGAAACAGTATATACAAGGAAAAGAAGAACAAATGATACTGATTCAGAAATATATGAAAAAGAAAAAAAATAACAAAAGATTTCATATATTAATGAAATTTTTAAATCAGACGAACAATATTGTTATTTATGATGCTGATTTACTTACTTCTAAGATGGAATTAAAGATAAATAAAAATAAATTACTTCTTGCTGAAAATAAAGATAACTTGCTTATAAAAACTAATAGTTTTAACCAGATAGATTATCTAGCTGGAATTTTCGATGCTGAAGGAAATATCGGTATTAATAAAAGAAAAAACAAACATAGAGATACTGATAGATATACACCAATTTGCAGCATTGTTAACACTAATAAAAAGATTGTTACAGCAATATGTTCTACGTTGAAAAATAATAATATAGGATTTCATATACAGCAGAGACAGGGAAGAAACAGATCAAGATGGGATGTCTCTATTTCTGGCGTAAAAAGAAATCTTGCTTTTTTAAATTTAATTGAAAATAAATTAATTTCAAAAAGACAACAAGCAGAACTTTTGCATAATTATGTTTTAGAAAGAATCAAAGATCCATATTGCATAAATGATATTGGACATTCTTATAAAGAGGCTATTGAGTCTCTAAGATGATTTTTCTAATTCCAAATAAGAACCTCAACGACTATATGTGTTCCTCCCTGAATGGGAGATGAGATAGTCTGAACTCTATGGAGACATAGAGAGGTAAGCAGAAATGACTTACCCATTCACATGGATGTGAATAGTAACAAATGTGGTTGAGCCAATTAAACGCGCCCTGGAGTATGTTTGATGCTCCTTATATGAGTAATCATATAAGAAAACTCAGCTCATATCGGAGAAACCTGTAAAATGGCAATTCCGAGGGAAGTCTAGATGAACAAAAAACATAATATATCTCTCGAAGAATTCAAAAAACTCTATGAAGAAAAGGGACTAATTTACAAAGAACTTGCTGATTATTTCAATTGTTCTCTTGGAACAATAAGAAGATTTGCAAAAAGACATAAAATAGT
>CAZOXV010000160.1:0-3346 GCA_964583935.1 uncultured Methanosarcinales archaeon
TTTCAAGCTACATCAAGATGGCGATTTTGGAGAAGATGATCAAAGATGAGCCTGAAAGAAAGGAGTATTTTGAAGAGTTGGTAGAATAAGTTTTTATATTTATTTTACTTCTCAATATATATGGGTGGAAAAAATTTTGATTCTGATTCTGTAATACAAGAAGACACTGACATAGATTCATTTAGACCACCATATCCTGGATGGAATTATGTGAGGTTGCTATATCATCCGGATGATAATTTGGAATACAATGAAGCATATTGCGGTAAATGGTTGCTGTTTGTTCCTGACGAAGAATTTTTACAAGTGTTTAGATCATTATGCAAACTGGTAAAAGACTTCAATTTAACTCATTGTTTTAAGGCATCTGGAACTCCAGATGAGAAGGGACTGCACGTTTTTTGTGTATATTGCAGTGATTGTCGTGATTTCAAATTTGTGAAGAAAATTGCAAAGCAGTTTAATGATCTTGGCTTTCTTAAGAAGTACGGTTACACCTATAGAGATGGTCATTCAGCAATATACTTTAAGACAGATGGTGCAACGCATTATAAGAGCATGTCTCGGGGCAGTTCTATAACTCTTTTTAGGTATATGGAGGATAATAGATTATATATCAAGAAATTTGAATACGGTAAACCATCATGGATTTTAGTTGATGATAATAATCCTGAACTGGTTGACGAGTTCATAATGAGTTTGCATGATATGGAAAATTTGGATGGTGAATACTAATGTATGGCGGAACACCTTGGGGATATATCCAGCAGAAAAAGAAAACGGAAGAAGTAAGTTATAGGGCTCATTCTTTAGAAGCGGAAAATTCAAAATTGAAAAAAATTATAAAAAAATTGCTTGAAAAGAAAGAGTTAACTGATGAAGAAAAAGAGTTTATTGATTCTTTAAAACTCTAATTCATTCACTATTTCCTTGCTTCTCTTCCTTATTGTAACTTCGATTACACCTGTGGCATTAGCTACTGCTCTTTGAGTTATTTCTTCCTCAGTCATCTGAGATGCCAAGTATATGGCTGATGCTACTAAAGTTTCAGGATGCTTTCCATATGTCACAGGATGTCCCTTGATTTTAATCAAAATTTCATTAGCTTTTGTTACAGTCTTTTGATTAAGTCTAAGCCTTGAGGCAAATCTTGGAACATAATCTAATGCTTCAACAGGCTTAACTTCCAATTTCAGTTTTTTCTTCAAGAGGATGTATGCTCTAAGCATTTTTTTTCTTGAAATCTCAGAGTACATAGTAATCTCTAATGGAGTCTTTGGAATGCTGTGAATCATACAAGCTAAGTATATGCTTCCATAAGCCAAGCTGATATTATCTCTTCCAACATTAAGATTCTTCTCAATAGCAAGTCTGAAGATATACATCGCTTCGTTAGTTACTGTTTCAGTTAGCCTTAACTTTGAAGCGATAAGTCTAATTCGACTTTCAGCCATTTTGATATTCTTCTCTCTAGTTGAAAGCAACCATGAGTGTTTGACGATTTTTCCATTAATCGGAGCAGTTCCAGCTTTGATCATTAAAGGCATTTTTGCAGATTTCTTTTTGCCTTCACCAAGATATGGGTTTCGTTCAAAGCCAAAATCATCTACTACTAACCCACAGTCTTTGCATACTACTTCAGCCATGCTTTCAATGTATGCAATCTTTACACTTCCGCATTCTGGACAGACATTCATTTTCTCTCAAAGTATAACAAAACTGGAATGATTTCTTTCTCAGCCAGTTCTTTTGTTCTTTCTTTGACTTTTTCCTTGCTCAAACATAACTCCATGATGTAAAATACATCTAAAGCGGACGATTCGAACAAGTCCCTTATCGGTTTCTTGATGTCAATCCTACGGCGTCTGTCGTTATAGAATACCTTTCCTTTTATGCTTATTATCTTATCAGTTGTTGAAATTGGTTTTTTTGGAACAAGCATTTCTGCAAACCCCCGTTGGATTCTGACGTTGTAAGAAGTTTTCCCGGTCGCCGCTGGATGCAGCCACCGTTGGTGTTGTCATCATCTAAGGATTCTTGGGGCTGCATCATTGCCTAATTTAGTTGGATCGATTGTACGTAGAACTACGTGATCAAAGACGTAGCTTGAACACAGTTTATCCCACGTTGATTTCATTTTTCCATTACCTTCTAAATTAAACATTTTCTACTCAACAATAGTAAAGTTTCCATTATATATAAAGGTTCACACATTTCTCCTCGAAAGACTTTCAGCTTTGGATAAAATTTCTAGTTTTTGGGATAATCTTTTGGAAGTAAACCTTTTTTTATCATTACAGAAGTTAATTTCTTTTCTATGAGAACAAGTTTATCATTAAGGTCTGAAAAATATTTATCGGATAAATCCAACACTGATTTTTGACCCTTATTGTTAATGTAATTAAGATATGATTTGAATTCTAATTTTTTATTTTTCTTAATCTGTTCTAATGAAAAACTTCCATGAGCCCATTTATTTCTTTCTGAAATAACAAAATTCAGTGACTTTGCTAAATCATCTGAGTCTTCTGTATTAAGATATTTTTTTTCTTTTATGATTCTGTTTATTAAATCAATTTTATTTTTTAATGTTAAATTTTTTGAATGTAATATATTCTCTTGGAAAATATTTTTTAGAGATGAGTTTTTAGAAATCAGACTTTGTTCAACGAAGGTTTCAACTTTATCTTCAATGTTTATTATCAAATCTAAAATATGCCCCCTAAGATATTTTAAATCCCTATTTAATTCTGCGAATTTCTTTCCTTCTTCAGAATCAATTTTAAGTTCAGATTTTGCTCGAACTATTATTGGATAATACGAATTGAATATTGTTCCCATAAAATATATAAGCTTTTTTCATTTAAAAAGATTTGTCCATCCAACATCCGGCCAGACATTGCAACATTCCGCCGAATTACGGCCTGTCCGCCCTGTAATTCTGCGGTTAGTTACATCTATTTATCTCTTTTTTAGGGTGGATATCAATTCAGCAACATCTCTTCTCAGCATGATCTTGGTGCTTGGGAAGAGTGCTTCGTATCTCGCTTTGAAATCTTTGTCAGTCAGAACAATCAGAAGTCTATCTTGATACTGATATCTCAAATCACTAAACTTCTGAATGAGTTTCTTCTTGTTTTTTTTGTAACTTGACCCAGTCTCGACTTCAATTGCTACTTCTTTTCCTGCTTTTGTTTTGAAAGTTATGTCAGGTTTTTCTACAATATTTACTTCTATATCTTTGAAAAAATTCTGTATCTCCTGCTTGATATTATGAACCAAGAAGGTATGAGCTAATGATTCTTTTTTATTTTCTTTGACCCAACACTCTTCTTGTCTTGGTTTA
>CAZOXV010000161.1:0-3328 GCA_964583935.1 uncultured Methanosarcinales archaeon
CAAGGAACCCTAACAAAACTGGTATCGCGGTTGATGAAGAAAGCAAGAATGCTTTTAGTTTGTTACCTGTGGCGTGATAATAAGGTGCAGAAGTGCAAATCCCTTCAGGGATATTATGGATAGCAATCGCAAGTGCAACAGTAATACCAACTCTTGGATCCTGCATAGCGGCAATAGCCATGCCTTCAGGAAAGTTATGGAAAAATATACCAGCAATCAGATATTTAGCGGTCCGACTCATGCGTTTCAGTTTTTTAGCGTCTTCTTCTGAACAAGCACAATTCTCCTTTATGGCAGATACAGGATCTGGATGGAAATGTGGAATAAACCTGTCAAGAAAGTACATGAATACCGCGCCAGCAAAAATTCCTGCTACAACAACAAGGGGTGCAGAAAGCTCAAGAGCTTCAGGAATTAGCTCAAGGAATGATATCGTTATCATTATGCCTGCAGCGAAAGCAAGCATGTTATAGACAATACGGTCACTCGTATATTTGAGTACTCCTAGGAACGAACCGATTATAGGACCTAGAACAGAGATTATAACAATAAAAATCAAAGGATCCATGACTAGCATGAAAAATAATTCATATATAAAACTATTGGTTTAAAAAAAACCAAACCAAGAATAAACAGAGAAATTACATCATTTGAAGTTTGCCAGTTATAGAATCAACAATATTCTCATCATCAGGACCAATACCAATGCATGTTCTCGTACCAGGCGCAACGACCGTCTTTCCGGCGTCAGTTATAACGGCAGCGACAAGTTTTTTTGATTTAGCAAGCTGCTGCACCTCGAGCAACTGCTTTTCATCAGCCACCTTTAGAACAACCTTCTTCATGCCTTGAGAACGCCATTCATCAACCTTATCCGATGATGATCTTAGAACGGCTTCTACAGAGGCGTGCGATGCTTGAGCTGCCATCTTTCCTTTTGGAAGTTTAAGATCTGCTCGTACAACTATGACCTGTTTCATCTCCATACAATCTTAAAATAATACTGTAAATAAAAAGTTATGCATTAGAAATCAAAATAAAAAATGCAAATAAAAAATGCAGATGCCTCAAGGGAGCCAAACATACGGCTATAAGCGAAGTTTTTTTAGTCGTTTGTCTTATTTTCAAATATTTGTGGAGGCTTGAGACATCTGCATGAAGTGGTTGAAGATAAATCTAGTGCTTCCTCCTAAGTGCGTTGTTTTCTTTCCGAATCTGCTTCAACTTCTCCCGAATCGCTTCTCTAATAAATTCGGTTTTTGTTGAATAATAGGGCCTCATTGCCTTCTCCATTTCCTGTGCAAAATCCCTATCGACTCGGAGAGTAATCGTCTCCATGTATTACATTGTATTACTTAGTAATATTTAAAGATTTTGAAATTAATTTATTTACAATATAGAAAATAATTAAAGAATAGCAAAAAATAACGTGTATAAGGGTTTTAGAAAAGTTAAGATAAATATTAGAAAACAATTAAAGAAATTTATGTGAAATTTATGCAACAGGTGTAGTCTCTGGCTCTTTAGATTCGCCTGCATCAGCAGTTTTGACTGCTTCGACTGCATCTTCACTTGATTCGGTTGATTCAACAGGTTCCTCCTCAACATCTTCAACTGTCTCTTCGACAATCTGAGGAACTTCCTTAACACCTTTATTCTCTTCAAAGACCACAGTACATCCGCAAGGAAGCTTCTTAGCAGATTTTGCAAGAGCCATCTTAGCTGCTGGAATTCCTGCCTTATTTACTGAAACACTAAATATTCTTTGACCCTTGTCAAGCTGTGCTGCAAGACCAACAATCTTACCAAAGGCACATTTCATACCAGTACTCATTCTATCTGCACCAGCGCCTGAAGCAAGAGGATTTTCTCTCAAAAAATGATGTGGATATGTTCTGAGCTTTAGATAGAAACCTTGTTTTCCAAGATTCTTCTCAAGATGCCTGTTTGCAGTTAGTCTTGCTGCTTCAAGAGAGTTATGTCGGATCTGAAGCTCTGAGTTTACAGAAAGATGCAGTGTGTATGGAAAGTCTGCACGGATATTACCCATGTCAAACCTGATAACTTTACAAGTAGGAGAAGCTCTAATGTAGGACTTTTCTCTATACTTAGACTTCCTAGTATAAGGCCTGCTTTCTCTTCTTCTATAAGCCGCAAACTTTCTTAGTTTAGCCATTATAAATCACGATAGGTATTTGGGTTTTGCACCAATTTATAAAAGTTACTGTTGGGAAGAGCTTTCATTATGCATTTCTTTGTATTTTCTCCTGTAATGAGCATATTTGTCTTCAGGAGAGTATTTGGGTGGTTTGCACTCAAAAGCGCGCTCATCAGTCCAAGGACATGGATCTGAGATTGTATATTCACCACTTTTTGTCTTAAGAATGTGTTTTGCCATTAGAAACACCATCTAAATTCTAGGTAATTATCTTCCTTGAGTCTTTTCGCTTGTATTCAAAGAAACAATTTTTCTTTTTTGTCTCTTCTTCCAAGAAATCCACGGCAGATTTGATATCGTTCTCTGCTTCTTTATAGTCATTCTTTGTTACAACTATTGAATATTTTCCACCACCACTATAGGATATCTTAATATCTTTTGATGTCTTTAATGCATCAAGGAGTATCTCACGAGTAACATCAACACCGTTGGGCTCATAAGATATAATACGAATTTCACCAACAATCTGCATCACAGGTGGTTTTATTCTTTGCTTTATGAGTTCTGTCAACTGATCCGCGATTTTCTGGTCTATGCCATAATCAGTAAGGCTCAAATTGCCAAAAGAAACTTCTTCAAAAGCAGCATGTAAAGAAGGAAACTTCTCGAGAAGCTTAGGTGCAATCTTACTATTCAGCTCTTTAGCTTTCATGTCGTTTTGTCCAGCAACGAACTCAACAATCTTTTCAGCTTTCTGCTCCTGTTTAAGCTCTTCAACCTTATTCCTCTTTTGGCTACCAGACACTCTTCTAAGGGATAAATCTATGTGTCCTCTTTGAAGATTAACACGAAGCACCTTACAAATGACCTTCTTTCCTTCTTGAACATAATCGTTTATATTCCGGATTCTACCCGGAGAAACCTCAGAAATGTGAATCATACCTTGCTTATTCTCATATTCATCAAGTTTTGCAAAAACAGAATGATACTGCACCTTAGTAACAGTACACATGAGAATTTCTCCTTCCTCTGGTACACCTTTCTTTAGATTGAGCATACACTCAAGAAATGGGGTTTATTTAAAAAAGTTTGGGTGTATATGCACGCAAATAAAGTACAAAAATACTAAGAAGAGATAAACAAAAAATCAAAGAAATTGTAAAAGAAGGT
>CAZOXV010000162.1:0-3322 GCA_964583935.1 uncultured Methanosarcinales archaeon
CTCATGATGCTTCAGGGTATATTCTTGATGCTTCAAAATTTGATGATATTCATTACACCTGCTGCCGTGGTTATCTCGTTAAAAATTGTATTTGAATATGCATCAGAATCAGATAAAAACCTAGAATGGGAAATGCCATCTCCTAAAGATAGGCACTATGGTGAAAATCTATGGGATATGATTGTTTTTGTCTCTGTAGCTTTTGTACTAGTTATCTTGGTTCTTGAAAGTTTTTTCAATCTAGAGCCATATCCGGGCCTCGTAAGTCTATTGACTTTTATTGACTATATGATTGTAGGAATATTTGTTATAGACTTATTCGTTATTTACAACAAAGTTAGGAATGTCAAACTATTCCTTATGAGAAACTGGATTGATATACTCGCAGTAATTCCTTTCGGATCTGTTTTTAGGCTTACTAAACTTGTAAGAGTTGTAAGAATAATGAGAGTTTTCTCTGGGGCTCAAAAAGCTTCCAAAGTTAACAGAATCTCTAAATTCTTCTCGGATGATTCCGGTTTCAATAAACTTCTTGTAAGAGACAAGAATGATTCTGGGAAGAAAAGTAAAAAATCAGGGAAGAAAGCAACAAAGACAAGAAAAAAATAGTTCATGATTGAAATGAAATTTCATCTGAACTCAAAACAGTTTGAGAGCATTCACTTTGTTGGTGCAATTTTTACATTAGTAGGAACAATAATAGGTGCAGGAATCTTAGGCATACCTTATGTTTTTGCTAATGCGGGCTTTCTCACAGGAATGGCAACAATTGTTGTGCTTGCCATATTTTTCATATATCTCTACCTCAATCTTGGCGAAGCGATATTACGAACTAAAGGAGAACACCAACTTCCAGGCCTAGCAGAAAAATATCTTGGAGAGAAAGGAAAACTGGTCCTATTCTTTGCCATGCTCATGAGTACATATGGTTCTCTGGTTGCTTACATACTTGCATCAGGTGGAGCAATTTTTAATCTTGCATCTGGGTTCTTTGAATTGCAAGGCATTTTCGCTAATCCCTTGACATACAGTACCATCTTTTTTCTCTTCCTTTCTTTTCTCATAGTAAAGGGCCTCAATGTCATAGAAGATTCCGAAATACTCATAACTGGTTTTTTAATTCTTTCCGTTCTCTTGATATTTGTTCTATCTGTCTCCGAAGTAAGTACGGCGAACCTAACAACCTTCAATCACAGTAAACTTTTTTTGCCATACGGCGCAGTATTCTTCGCATTCATGGGATTTACGGCGGTACCCGAAGCGGTAAGAATTATGAAAAGAAAACAAAAGTGCATACCTCTCGTACTTACACTAGCTGTACTCATACCAATGGCAATTTACGTAATTTTCTCACTTTCCATAGTGGGAGTCATGGGAGCTAATACACAAGAGCTTGGAACTATAGGATTAGAGGAAATAATTGGACCCGGGATGCTCATAATAGGTAATCTTTTCTTGCTCTTCTCTGTTGCTACATCTTTCCTTGCAATAGGATTTGCGCAGGAGACTGTGTTTTCATTGGACTATAAATCTAAAAAATTCACGGGCTGGTTTATATCTTGCGGGGTACCTTTTCTCATATTTCTTGCCATACGGAATAAAACAGGATTTGTCAATATACTATCCATATCAGGAGCTGTCTTTGGAGGTTTGATGGCCATTCTTGTAGCACTCATAGCGTACAAATCTAAGATAAAGAGTGAGAAGAAACCCATCTATCATGTGCCCATGAATCTGCCATTATTAATTATAATAATCATATTCCTTTTTCTCGGAATGTTGTCGCTCTTCATCTAATTAGCCTGAAAAGCTTTTTAAAAAGTGAGTTATTAAGGTAAAAAATGAAATGCATTATTGAACATCTAGAAACTGATATGCACGAATGGTGTGTTATAGAATATACACGTGTTTCTGAAATAGTAGGCAAAGATAATTTCATACTCACAAATGTTCCAAAAAAAGATGTCAACCTCGTTGAAAACATAGCAGAAGTATATACAGAGTCTGTTGAAGAGCTTGGCTTTAAGGACAAAAAGTTATGTGTTCTTGATCCTAATGCGGAAAAACTGCTCGAACCAAAAGAGGATTTTGATTACTATGTGTTTGGTGGAATACTAGGGGATGATCCGCCAAGTCCAAGAACCAAGGATGAGTTAAAAATCCAAGGAGAAAGAAGACATCTTGGAAAAGACCAGTTTCCAACAGACAATGCAGTGCTTGTAACAAAGAAGATACATGATGGAACCTCATACGATAAAATACCATTCCAACTGCATGTTGAGATAGACATACAGGAGAATGAATCAGTAATATTACCATTCAAATATGTTCTAGAAAATAACAAACCTTTCATCTCGGAAAAAATCATAGAACTTGTGAAAAGGGATGAAGGCTTCTAATCTATTCTTCTAATGTGTTTTTATTTATTATTATCTTATTCCGAAAGCATCTGAAAACTGTTGTATCTGCTTAAACTGTGCGATATAATTAAGGCCTTTATTCGTTATTACATACATCTTGTTACCGTTGGCAACGGCATTCTCACGCATCATTTCCTTCTCTATAAGTTCACCTACATATTCAATCATCTTTTTATGAGAAAGGTTTGACTTGTACAGAAGATGTGTGGGCTTAATCTGACCACCTCTGTTCTGTATTGCTTTAAGTATATCATATATAATTTCAATCTTTGTCCTTCTTTTCGAGGTCATCTTCTGAACACCAACAAATATGTAACAAAAAGTAATAAGAATCCTACAGCCTGAAATATGTGCCCTAGCACGAACATTTGTCTTTCATAAAAGAAAGTGAACATGAAAGAAAACTGAGCAAGAAAAACAAAAGAAAAGCCCACTAAAGAATATAATAAAATTCTCTTCTTATGCTCAATGTAATGAAAAATGTAGTATACACAAACAGTTCCTGCGAACACTGTAAGGGTTGTTTGGAATAGCAAAAAAGACCAAACACTGAAAGCACTTATTATAAATATGAAATACATGAAAAGGAACATTACCCGTCTGTCTTTAATCTCCAGGAATATTATAAGGAGTACTAGAAATCCCTGAAGAAGAAAAAAACGGTGTGCAAGGTTTCCAAAAATACCCACAAATTCCAAAGCAGAAAGTTGATACAAGACAATGTCTATCCATGGCACCATCTCTTTTCCAAGATTCCCATAGACAAACAAATCTGTAAAAATCTTAATTATGTATGATAATGCTATAAGGAAGAATGACAAGGAGAAATAAAAGAAATTTGATTCTCTCATCAACTTATATATTTTGTACGCCATAAATGAGAGAAGAAGCGCAACAAAAAC
>CAZOXV010000163.1:0-3284 GCA_964583935.1 uncultured Methanosarcinales archaeon
AGGTATTAGCTCTAAGCACGAGTACTCAAATCCGGTTTCTTCTGAGAATTCTTCTAGTTGTGATGTGCATATACTTGCAGCATAATCTATGGAGTTACCTCTATATATATTGTTGCGGGGTATAAAATCATTGATTAGATTGAAACTATATTTAGGCAATCTATTTCTTGCACCTTCGGGCCTATATAAGAATTCAACACCCTTTTTATCATTGGTATCTGAAAAAATTTTAATTAATAGACTTGATATCTTTTCTTCAGTTGATCTGAATAACCTTTTTCCGAATAATGGAGGTGCCATTATCTTTGTAGATGCGTATACATCATCTAGCATTTGATTGCTAGAAATAAGAACTGGTTCCTCTACAGCATTTGCAATATCACATATAATATTATCATACAAAGAGAGATGCATCATTGCATCTACAAGCGTATGCTTATATTCAGATAACCTTCCTTTTTTTTCAATCCTGAGAATATCGAGTTTACTCTTCATCTCTGTGTTCTTTTCAGCAGACAATAAGAATAGATTAGAAAGTTGATCTAATTCTTTATCGAGATTATCATCTTCCATGTTTAGAAGTAATAGACAGCTCTTTAAAAATTTATGAGAAAACAACAGGAATATTTATAAACAAACTCTTGTTTTTTCTTTTTACACGGGCCCGTGGTCTAGCGGCTATGACGTCGCCCTTACAAGGCGGATGTCCTCGGTTCGAATCCGAGCGGGCCCATTTTTTTGATTTAGGTATATGGGATTTAGACCGTAGAATCAATATGGAAAAATCAAGAAGAAGAAATCTAAGAATTGTTTTGTTGTTAATTGTCTTTCTGATGACATTTTTTGCTTACATGACATATTTGTCAACAACGATTCAAGAATTATCTAGTGATGAGGCATCTGACATAGATACTGCTTATGGTAATCTTGGTTTTCTTGGTGGAGATGTTGTGCATCCCCCTTTAGGTCACCACCTTTTGAGATTTTTTTTATTATTTTCAACTTCAAAAGAAACTCTTCTCCTATTTAATATATTTCTTTTATTCCCAATATTTTGTATGCTCTTAATTAAATTGAGTTCCCTCATATATGATGATTACTTGCCAGGAGTGTTCTCTTGCTTTTTTTGTCTATTAGTTCCACAGTTCAAAAATGAATTTTTAGTCTCAATAAGATACTACTTTCCTTTGTTTAGTATACTTTCCTTGGCTTCTTTATATTATTTCCTAAAAATGGTTGGCGAGAAGCAAAAAAATTATCATCATGAAATATTATACATTACCATTACAGTTGTTGGGATTTATACACTCACTTCTGGTTTTGCATTGCTGTTCTCTCATCTTTTTTTGTTGCTTCTGTTATCATTTAAAAAACCCAACCAAAAAAAAAGATTAAAGCGTCTGATAAATTATTTTTTCATACTGACTTTACCTTTGGTGATAAAATTTTTCATGTATCTTTTCTCTAGAGATAGCCATTGGCATGATTTTTCGTGTTGTCCAATTGATACTGACTTTATGAGTATTCTTTTTTTTCTTCCAACAATTAGTATAATTATTTTCTCTATCATTTCACAACTAGTAAACATAAAATGGAAAAAACTTAATCTGAAATTTTTCTCATTTATATACTACATTAATTTTTTATCGTTTTTCCTAATGAGAATTTTCTTGAATTTTTCAGAACATCGTGCAATGTTGTATTTAATTCCATTATCACTCTTATTGTATTTTGGACCTTTATGGTTGCAGATTAAGCATCTGGGCAAGTATTTAGATTTCTCTTCAAAAGATATATAAATAGAGAACTCATCAGGTTAACTTAGAGGTGATTAAAATAGAACTTACAAAAAAACCAAAAAATCCTATCATTGTTGAGGGCTTTCCTGGTTTCGGTCTTGTTGGCACTATCACAACTGAGTTTCTCTTAAGTCATCTGGATACTGAGTTAATCGGTAAATTCTGGTTTGAAGAGATGCCTGCAGCGGTTGCTATACACAAAGGAAAACTTGTCCCACCAATCGAAGTGCATTATAATAAAAAACATAATTTACTGATAATCCATGCACTTGCTGCTCCGATGGGTATAGAATGGAAGATGTCTGACCTTATCATGAAACTTGCAGATGAGCTTAAAGCAAAAGAGATTGTCGCAATAGAAGGGATTGGTGGAAATTCTGACAAGAATAATACTTTTTTCTATAGTACTAAATCAACGAAACAGGCAAAACTAAAGACTGTCGCTAACCCTGTAAACGAGAGCATCATTTTGGGTGTAACAGGAGCACTTTTGCTAAAAGAGAAGGATGTTCCTATAAGTGCATTCTTTGTAGAGACGCCATCTACTATGCCAGACAGCAAAGCTGCTGCCAAGATGATAACTGTTCTAGACAAATACTTAGGGCTTGCTGTGGATCCAAAACCGCTTCTCAAGACTGCAAAAGAGTTTGAAGAGAAGCTAAAGGGGATACTTGACCAAAGCAAAAAAGCCGTAGAAGAAGGTAATGAAAAAAGACAAGACTATTTTGGTTAGATTAGCCAAAGTACCTGGGATCATCAGGGAGTACTGTCTCTGGTTCTCCATTTTTTCTCTTTTTGTTGTTTCATTTTTTTTCATATTGTTATCATTAATCTCAAGAGCCTTTCTCTTGCTTATGCTCCCACAAAAAATGCAGTTATAGTATTCTCCGAATTTTCCATGTCTTAATTCTAGTGTTCTTCCACATGCACATGTAAGGTTATCAGAAATATTATTTCTATGAGTTGAGCATACAGAAATTCCTTGACTATTTTTCTCAGTTGCAGTTTTCTGGCAGAAGAAGCAAGTTTCAACCCTACTTTCACCATATTTTTTAGGTATTCTCATAACATGAAAACAGGTCATCTCCCTTATATTATTTTCCTTATAAGATATTGTGATATTTCTATTCCAATAATTAATTTATTGTATACTATTTGCAAACATCACTAATTAGTTTACTCTTCTGGCACTTGTACATTTTACTAAAACATTAGTTTGGTTTTACAATATGAATTAAATTAAAGCACTTTTTTCATAAATAAAGTAATTATTTCTTACCACCTTTTATTAAACAGAAAGACTAGTTATTATTTAGTTGCTGGATGGGTGTGATACGATTCACTATAAAATTATAAAAATAGATGGAGGTATGATACTATGATGTCAGATGAAACAGTAAAAAAAGAAGTTGTAGACCAACTTTTTTGGGATGATCGAGTTGATGCATCAGATATAAAAGTTACTGTAACTAATGGAATTGTTGT
>CAZOXV010000164.1:0-3279 GCA_964583935.1 uncultured Methanosarcinales archaeon
TTCTCAGTAATATAAACTCTTTCACCCGGTTGAATAACATCAGGATAGTTCCTCATATTTTCAATCTCAGTATACTTGTCAAAGAGAGGATGACGAATTTCGGCATCCTGAATGTTAAAATTTAATGGCGGCTCCCACTTAGTTACACCAAGAGCCTCAGTAATGTCCATTCCCTCACTAAAGCTTATTTGGTCAAAGGTAGAATAGATGTATTCTTCTGCTTTGTTAACCGACCAAAGTAGACCATATGAAGGCTCTCCACGAAGTTTAGCAGCTTTTACCCTACCCTTTGCTAGGTACTTCGTGATACCAATATGGTCGGAAAGTCTTTCTGGAAGAACCGAGTCCAGAGGAAAGTAGACACAAAGGTCACCAACTTTGAACTCTTCCTTTTTGACAGCACACTGCCAACCTTTTACGATGGCAATTTCAAGAGCATCCGCGTTTGGATGTTCTTTGATCTCATCAATCTTTACTACTTCAACCTTTAGTGTTGCCATTATATTTCTTCTCCTTCAAAAATTCTAATGATAGTTTACTAATTCCAATAGAAGTCTCAAGATATGCTACAGACTTATCTGCCTCTGATTTCATAGCACTTTCTTTCATCAACTCATCACATGCTTCTTTCAAGATTTCAAGACCGTTCTCACAGTTCAAGAAAATTTTGGCCATTCCTTTGGTTATTTCTCTTTCTTCTTCATTCATCATTTTTAGAAGCCTTACAGTTTTTGATTGTTGTGATTTTGGTTTCTTTGAACTCGTCGTGCTTCTTTACTCTACCAGAGATTACTATTTCATCTCCCTCTTTGAAGTTGAGACTTGTCGATGTCCACCAGTTCAGAATATTATTATCATTGTCTTCCAGTACGACTAAAGAAGTGTTTCCAAACATAGTTGACATTTCTTTTATATTCTTAACTTTTACGGGTACCTTTATCTTTTCTCCAACTTCTCCAATGTAGTTGCTTTCTTTCTTGGCTTCTCTTTTTCCAAAACCCTCAACTTCTTTCATGTAGTCAAATACCGCCCAAGCAAGATATCCGAGTTGAGGTCTGTTCATATCAAGTGCTACATTGACATTGTTGGTAAAGTTATCTTTGTTGTCCTTGCTTTTCCAATACTCAACCATTCTATCAAACTCAAATCCGTCTGAAAGCTTCATCACATTGACAATCTCCATTCTAAGATTGTTAATTTCTTCTGATGTTAGGAAAGAAAGCGATGGATGAAAATATTGATTAGCTTCATCCTTAGTCGATGCTCCGTGCCATCCACCAGAATGGTACTTACCATCTCTCTTGATTATTCCATAGCACAACCTACAGAATGTTTTCTTATCAAGAGGATTTGACTTTAGCCATCTTCCTTCAAATATTCCTCTGAGAGAAGCTCCAATTTTTCCTTTGGAGAAGAAGTCAAATAGATTTTGAACTTTGCTGGCTACATTTATACCAAAGTACTGCTTGGAGCAAGTGCTAGCAATCATCAGTTCATCACCATCTTCATTTCTGAAGATGTGAACCGTTTTCCTTCTTCTATTTGTATGACAGTGATCGCACCTGAAGTTTGTATCAAAGTATTTGGAGAAGTCCTCATCGAGTGAAGTAAAGACCTGATTGCCTTCTTCGTCTTCACATTCCTTCTTGAGTGTAGCAACGTATTCGTATCCATTCCATCGAATGACTGGAAGCTTTACAGTAATATCGTAAACGAGAAATGTTACAGGGAACTTCAATCCAGTAGCAGATGTTTTGTAGACTTCTTTTTCGGTCTTTTCCCAAGTAACAAGTGTTGAGTATTTTTTGTCGAACTTCTTAGCTATTTTGTCAAGCTCGCTGACAATAGCTTTGTCCATATCGTATGGACTTTCGAAAGTGTACTTCTCGACATTTTTCATAACGTATCCCTTCAACAAATCATTCTCATAACAATAATATAATCAATTACTGGTGAATTGTCAATAGCTTTTTCAAAATTTTTGTATAAGGAAAAGCCCAGAAATAACAAGGGATGTACCGATCCATTGATGTAAGGATAATCTTGTGCCAGAAAAGAACATTAGGCTGAATGTCCATGTTATTACGGCTAATGAGTCGTATAATATAGCATCAAACACAATTCTATTTGAGTATCTTGCTATCCAAGGCCACATTTGAAGAAGCGATCCAGAAGCAAACAAAAGCCAGAACCAGTTCCAGCTTTCGTCGCTTTTACAGCTAACCCATGACATAAAGAATATCGATGATATCAGTATAGGAATCCAAACAATGTAACTCAATCTATTCGCCTTTCACGTTATTCATTGCCTTATTCATAACCATTTTCTTGGCTACTTCCCAAATATCGTTATTGATTTCATCGTTACCATTCATTGAAAAGAAACCAAGAGGGATTATTGCCCTTCCTGCTCCTTGCTTTCCTCCTCCGTGACCGAACACACTTTGAATAAACTTGCTAACGTCAAGAGTAATATCCGAGCTTCTTACTGAGATATCAATGTTATCGTCAATGATTGCGAAAACTATTGAGGTTGATATTCCATTCATTCTAAGTAGCTCATCTGCTATGATTGGTAGAGCATCTCTCTTAGATTGATTTATGATACCAATTCCGGCAATGATAGCAGACTCCTCTATTATCTGATTTTCTTTCAAGAATGCTCTTTGTCTTAGCTCGAAAAGATAACTTGGCAAAGGATAGTTCATTATACTTTTGAGTTTTTGCTTATCAACCTTTGTAAGAAGACTTTGATATGCTTCGAAGTCAAGAGAAGATATATTATCAGACATCAAAGAGTTGGTGTCGGTAAATATACCAGCTACAAGAGCAGTAGCAAGAATTTTACCATCTTCTGTTCCGAAGTCAAAATTTGCCTTCTCAAGGTACTCCCAAATAATAGAAGCAGAAGAACCAACGTGACGACTATCGACCTTAGCACTTTTTGGGTGTTTGCCCTTGTGATGATCTATAACAGCTACGACATTGACGCTATTCGGTTCTATTTGATTCTGTTTAGAACCTTCTCCAACATTGTTGGTATCTACAAGTATAGCATCGATACCACTATCAACTCGTTCCTTTGTGTAGTCAACTAGATTGGCATTGAGCAATGTTACCATTGACTTTGTTCGCGGATGTAACACTTCTCCGTTGTACTAGATCTTATCAGCCTTGAAACCAATGGTCTTTATAAGCTGGTTAACGCCTATTACTGAGTCTATAACTTCATTATCAGTAAAGTTATAATTTATAACGTGAGTTTCCTTATCACCCGAA
>CAZOXV010000165.1:0-3240 GCA_964583935.1 uncultured Methanosarcinales archaeon
ATCTTTCTGCTATTGATCAGCAAGATTCTCCCCCTAGTGATCCTAGTGATGGAGATAGATACATAGTTGGATCAGGATCTGATGATTGGGATGGGGAAGACAATAATATTGCTGTATATAATTCTGATGATGATGCGTGGGAATTTTTCACTCCAAAAGAAGGATGGAAATGTTGGTTAGAAGCAGGTTCTGCTACTTATGTTTATACTGGAGGATCTTGGCAAAGAGAAATTGATGGATGGAATGGATCTTTTCAGAATGGTGATGGAGATACAGTTAATGTTGAAAATGGATTAATAATAAGCGTGTCTTAATTATGATTTTTACAAAAATAGCAGGATTTTTTGGTTTAAGTAAAATCAAGTTTACAATTATTGTAATGCTGATTGCTGCTCTTGGTACTATTGGTTGGCTGTATCGTGGAGAGATTAGGGAAGCAGCTAAATTAGTGCGTAAAGTAGAAGAGCAGCGATCAGTAATCAAAGACTTAGAGAAGAACGTGGAAGCGGTGAGGAAAGAGCAGGAACGTCTTCTCGTACTTATAGACAAGCACGATGCTGCTATAGAAGAAGTGCAGCAGGAATCTATGGAAATCAAAAAGGAATTTAAGGAGCTGGAAGATGAAGATAAAGAAGTTAAAAAGTGGGCTGCTACTTCTGTTCCTGACTCTGTTATTGATCTCTTGCACGAAGACGGAGACAGTGTATCGGACTAAGTATTTGAGATTAGCTCCTCCAGATAAATTCTTAAAAGAAAGAACAGTTGAAGAATTTCCTGAAGAAGCAACAAACAGAGATTTGTTCAATCATTTGTTGGAACAAAAGAAAGTAATTGAATTGCATAATGAGGACAAAGCTATTTTACGCATTTGGAAAACAAGTATTTTAAAAGATGAACTTCCTAAATTAGAGGAGGAAGAATAAAATGGATATGTTATTTTTTGCTTTAGCTACATTGATTAAGGTTGTGATTGGAGTTCCTGCATTGCTTATTTCATACAAACTATTTGATTGGATAACTGATTGGAAGTTTAGGGAGGTATTGAAGGATGAAAAAATTACTGGCGGTTCTATTGTTGTCGCTAGTTTTCTGCTTGGGATGTCAATCGTCATCGCATTCGCAGCCTTCTGAAGACTTTTGTAAAGAAATCATCAATGCATGGAAATCTATTGAAGATTATCCTTATGTATGGGGAGGAAATTCTGTTGAAGAAGGAGGTTTTGACTGTTCGGGAGCAATCTACTATATTTCAAAAGTAATAGGCAAGCCAGTTCCTAGAACAACAAGCTATAAATATTATGTTTCTACAAATAGCGAAAGGATGTTTTGGAAAGAAGCAAAATGCAGTTATCTAATTTGGTGGACATTTTCTCCAGATCGTCCTTATGGACATATTGGTATGCATGTTCATCAGCCCTTTGTTTGGCAAAGCGGATCATCAACCGGGCCAACTGAGATAAAGATGATAAAAAAAGGATATTGGGGGAAAAGATTTGAAACAAGTAAAAAATTTTATTAAGGATTTTATAAATGTTGTTACTTTCAATTGCAAAAGCGGCTGTAGCAGAAGTTGCTGTCGATCCCAAAGCAGAAGTGGATAAAGCCGCAGAAGCAACTAAAGCTGCACAAGAAACAGTGTCTTCTATTAGTATTGGAGATTGGTTACAACCAGCAGTAATTATAGGAACTACAGTTATTGGTTTACTTCTTCATTATGTTAGATCAGAATCAAATAACAAGTGGAGATACCATTTACTAGAGAAAAGACTTGATTCTCATGAGAATAGAATTCAATTATTAGAAAATAAACAATATAGGGCAGACGGTAATCTTACATATATTACTAGATCTGAATATGAAAAAGATGATCAGACTTTAAGGCATCGTTGTGCTGATAGAAGAGAGTGGATGAAAGAGATTCAGAAATGTATGAATGAAATAAAAGCAAAAACAAGAGTTTTGGAAGAACAGGAAGCGATGCATCATAATAGTAAGGAAAAAAAATGAATTCTAGAGAACCAGCACAAATTATGCTTATTCAAAAATTGAAAACAAATATTATTCAATTGGAAAATACAAGTCATAATGAAGAGCTTTACGAACTTTATGTTGCGAAGACTTTATGGTGTGCTATAAATTTAGGAAGATTGATTTATCCTGATCATGATCCAAATGAACTATGGAAAAAATTTATTGACGATTAAAAATCATCAATATCTATTAGAATTGGAAATTCATCATCTATATTACTGTCAAATTCGTGATCTTTAGTGTATAATTCATTCCAACAAGATTTACAGCGTCTCCAATAACCCTCCTTTAGCACTGCGCCACAGTTGACGCAGTGCCTGATTTTAGTTTTTCTTCTTTTTCTTTTATTCATTTTATTTTATGAACAATTTGAAAATCCGCAATCAGGATTAATACAAAATCCTCCACGACATCCAGCATCCATTCTCAAAGTAAATTTTTTGCAGTCTGGACATCTCTCTAACTTCTCAGTTTCATCTTGCTCTATATGAGCTATGTGTCCCTCAATATGCTCACCTGAGAACTTTTCATCAAGTATAGTAGCCACAGCATCCAATATTCCTTCAACCGGAAAAGATCTTTCTTCATCTGAATTTAGCTTAATCCAGAAATGATCACCACCAGATCCTCGTAGAGTATCTGTGATGTCTGATAAGTCTACTCCTCTTTGTAATGATCTGGAAATCACTCTTCCAAGACCATTGAACAGTACATTCTCTCTGCTTCCTTGTTGTCCTACATCAAGAAATACTTCCATTAGCTTTCCCTGATCGAATGACCCTCGCACATATAACTTTCCTGCTGGAGTATTCACTTCTACAACTTTTCCATTTCTTTCCATTGGTCGTTTGTATCTTTTTCCAAATATGGGATTCATTCTAATTTCAGCATGACCAACAAC
This sequence comes from uncultured Methanosarcinales archaeon, assembly GCA_964583935.1. Classification (GTDB taxonomy): domain Archaea; phylum Nanobdellota; class Nanobdellia; order Woesearchaeales; family CAZJJJ01; genus CAZJJJ01. The sequence goes on from CAZOXV010000165.1 coordinate 2,933, forward strand.
TTTAGGCTTTACTTCTGCTTTATCAATCCATTTATCTTCTTCCATATCATTTTGCCCCTCACAATTATCTGTTCCAAAATCAATAGGTTGCTCACTAAGACATCCATCTCTGAATACGGTAATTCCTTTCAATCCTTTTCTCCATGCTAGCAGATAAACATTCTCTACATCTTTTATGGTAGCAGAATTTGGTAGATTGACTGTACTGGAGACAGCCATTGTGATATTCTTCTGTGCTGCTGCCTGCATTTTGATTCTTTCTTCATTTGGAATATCATGTGCAGTAACAAAGACATCTCTCATCCATT
>CAZOXV010000166.1:0-3181 GCA_964583935.1 uncultured Methanosarcinales archaeon
GAAGATAGCGATGATGATGACGACGATAATGACGACGACGATGATGACGATGATGACGATGATGATGACGATGATGATGACGATGATGATGATGACGATGATGACGACGATGATGATGACGACGACGATGACGATGATGAAGACATCGACGTTTGTACTGATCTGGATGGAGATGGTTATAATGTTGAAGGCGGTTTTGGTGGTCCGGTAGATGGCGATGACAAAGATTCTGATGTGTATCATGGAGCTCCTGAAGTTTGCAACGATGTTGATAACAATTGTAATGGTTTAATTGATGGTGTGCATGAAGAGTATGATGCATGTCCGATTATACCGCCAGTTCCACCAATACCACCTGGTGACGCGATAAATATATCCTTTTCACCAAGTACACCTTTAGAAAGCAATAATATCACTTGTCATGTCGATATTCATAACAAATATGATTCTTCGGCCGATGATTTTGTTGTGGGGTACAAGCTTGAGACAACTTCTGGTTTTGTTGCTGATGGTGATTTCATTTGTACAGACGGAAGGTGCAGTAAGAATATCATATTGGATAGTGTTAATACTGTGAAAGACTCAGAATTAATGTGTAGCATCAATTTTACTCATGATTCAGTCCAACACACTAGAACAGAATCTGTGTATATACACCCAGATCCTGAGGAAATAGAAGAGAAAGAAGTTGATTCATATGATTTTGACATATCAAGGATGAGATTTGTTACAGGCGACAAAGCTTCGTCTGGACAATACCTTGATTTCAATGTTGAACTTAATAATCATGGCAGAATACTGTCTGATGCCAAAGTTCATTTAATTTTACTTGGCGTTGATGGTAACAATGCAAGATACACTTTAGGTCCCTTTGATTTTTCAAGGGGAGATAGAGAACATGGAACAATCCGTGTCGAGATTCCTGAAAATACTGAGCCCGGCAAATATTATGCAAGACTTAGCGTTAGTGATGGAAGCTTTAGAATGGTAAGACACAGGATTTTTTATGTCGAATAAAGGTGTCTTATGATTATAAAAAATATAAGGGGGAATGAAAAATGAATAAAACCGGTTTTTTGTTTGTTTTCCTGAGTTTGTTAGTATTCTCCTCTTTGGGCGTTATGGCTGCTCCAATCCCAGTAGATCTAGAATGGGTTGAAGTAAGCGGAACAAGACTTGATCCAACAGGACAGTCTGTGCTTAGAGAAGAATACAGACGAGACGATGAACTTAATGTTAGACTTAGACTGTCTACTCCTACAGAAGTGGAAGACGTTGTAGTTACTGCTTTTGTAAGTGGATATGAGTTCAGTACGATAAGCGACTCAGTAAGATTACACAGAATGAATCCTGGAAGAGCATATACCAGAGATCTTGATATAAGACTTCCTGAGTTAATGGAAGATGGAGAATATAAACTAAGAATTCTCATAACTGACAAAGACAGCGAATCACTAGTTCAGGAATATGATATTGCTGTAGGTCTAGACGAGCACATGCTTGTTATAAGCGATGTTGTTTTCTATGAAAGCGAGGTTGCAAGACCAGGTGAAGCAATGTATTCTATTGTAAGGCTTGCTAACAGAGGCGATAGAGATTACGATGATGTAAGAGTTTCTATGAGCATACCTGAACTTGGAATAAGCACTACTGATTTCGTTAACACTATTGAGTCTGGCGAAACAAGAACGTCACCCGAGCTCTACCTTAGAATGCCACAAGATGCTAAGGCTGGAACTTACGATGTTGTTGTGGAAGCTGACTACCATCATGTAAGAAGCACAACTGAGACGTTTAGCATTGATGTTGTAGAAACTTCAGAACCTAAGCCAGCTGAACCTAAGACAGTCGTTTCTGCATCTACCGAGACTCAGACAGTTTCTGTTGGCTCAAACGCAGTATATCCTGTGACAATAAGCAATCTTGCTGGTCAGTCAAGGACATACAAGCTTTCAATCGAAGCTACAGATGAATGGGCAGATTTTAGAGTTAGTCCGTCAAACCTTGTCCTTCTTGAAGGATATGAGGCAAAGACTGTATACGTTCATGCAACTCCTAAAGCGGGTGCTTCAGATACTAATGTCTTTGTTCTTAATATAGAAGACGGAACTGATAAGAGTCAGGTTGCTTTCCAGACAGATGTTCTACCAGTTGAAGATAGAACAGGATTTAGGAGAGCTCTAGAGATTGGTCTAATCGTTCTTGTTGTTCTTCTTGTTATTGTAGGTCTTATTGTTGCTTTCACAAGACTTGCTTCAAGAGAAGACGAAGACGAGGATGAAGACGACGAAACAACTCAAACTTACTACTAGTAAGTTTGTTTTTTATTTTTTTTATTTTCATTTTTTATGTTTCTTAGCTGACCAATGTACAGGACGGTTGAAAGAATGGATATGCTTTTCTGGTTTTAATTTTCCTCGTTCATATTTGTATATGAATGGTTTTCCTGTTGGGAGCTCTAGGTTTGGTATTTCTTCGTCAGAAATGTTTTCTATGTGCTTTATTATTGCTCTAAGACTGTTACCATGAGCTGAAATTATAACATTTTTACCTTTTTTCACATAGGGCATAATCTCTTTTGTAAAATAGGGTGTCGCACGCTTACACGTATCTTTCAATGATTCGCCGCTTGGAGGAGGTATGTCATAACTTCTTCTCCATATGTGAACTTGTTTTTCACCGTATTTCTTTCTCGTTTGATCTTTGTTGAGACCTTGAAGTTTTCCATAATATCTCTCGTTCAATGCCATATCCGTAAAAACAGGTATTTCCCTCTTGTCAAGTTTTGCGTAGTGTGCCCATTTTTTTGTCTTAGCATCTTTTGGCATAAATATTCCCGTATTATTCTGTTTTGCAAGAATTATAAGAAGAGTTTCTTGGGCTCTTGTTAGTTCCGAGGTGAACGCCACATCTAGTTTAAGACCTTCTAGCCTTATTGCAGTCATCATTGCCTCATTAATTCCGGCTTCGCTCAGAGGCACATCCACCCATCCAGTAAACTTATTGGCCAAGTTCCACCTTGATTCACCATGTCTAACCAATACAAGATATCCCATATACCTTTTTTTTGAGAAATTGCTATATAAAACTATCGTGTAATCATGCACCTCAGTTCTTCGCTGTGTTATATCATTTCAGAGCATATCTTGCTAATACAGTATACTTTGGTCCTTTCTCTGTT
>CAZOXV010000167.1:0-3170 GCA_964583935.1 uncultured Methanosarcinales archaeon
TTTTTCCCATTATACTATTTAGTTCTTGAGCTTGTTGTTTTTATTGTCCCAGACTCTAAAGCTCTAGAAGAAGACAAAAGCGGGACTAAAGAGAATAAAACCCAAGACAAAGATAGTCAAGGCTCGCCTTTTGAAAAACCGTACAAATCAGATATAAATTCTGTAGGTAACACACCTTCTGCATTTGAACAAAATCAACAGCAACCAGTAGATGGTCAACAAGAGCCATTTGGCCAAGGCCAAAATGCGCAAGAACAGCAGAATAATAATATTATCAATGATCCTTTCCAATATGACAGAAAAGAAGAGACACCTAAAGACCCCTTTGTTCCTGAAGAATATCTCCCAAACACAAATAATCAACAAGCAATGGATTCGCAAGGAACACAACAGCCTATCCAGGAAAACAGTCCGAACAATCCTCCCAATGACCTTAACAATCCCCAGCAACAAGGCGCTTCAGAATTCCAAGAACCTGATTTTGAACAGCTACCGGAAAAAGATAAATTCAATTGGGAAAATATAAATAACAATCAATAAATGTTGTTTAAAAGAGAAGAATAAAGATGACTGAAAAAAATAAAGGGGAATTGGAACTTGGTATCGACGAAGCAGGAAGAGGTCCCGTAATTGGACCCATGGTGATAGCAGGAGCTGTATTAGATAACGAAGGTATTGTTAAGCTTAAGGACTTGGGCGTGAAAGATTCAAAACTTCTCTCAATTAAAAGAAGGGAGTTCCTTATTGATACTATTAAAAAAATTGCTATCGACTACAAAATTCTCATATTACCACCTTCAGATATAGATGATGCACTTAACTCTCCAACGAGTAATCTCAACAAGTTTGAACTTATCAATATGGCAATCATTGCGAATTCATTGAAATCTGAGCGCATTGTCATTGATTCACCTTCCAATAATATAGAGTCTTTCAAAAACACCATCAGGATATACATGAAAGATAAAAATAGAGAAATTATAGCAGAGCATAAAGCTGACGACAAGTATGTTTCTGTAGCCGCAGCATCAATCCTGGCGAAAGTAACAAGAGACAGAGAGATAGAGAAATTGAAGCTAAAGCATAAGATTGATTTTGGTTCAGGCTATCCTGCTGATCCAAAGACGATTGCTTTTCTTGCAGAGAACTACAATAAATATGACTTCTTTAGGAAAACTTGGTCTTCATGGAAGAAAGTGTCAGCAAAAAATAATTCCAACCAGAGCAAGCTAAACAAATGGTAATCTTTGGATAATCAGGTTCTAATTTTGGGTGTATCTTTGCCTAGCAGTGAATCAATAAAGAGAAATCCAAATAGAAACAAGAAAACGATGCCCGGTATAAAGAAAACAGAAATAAGACTTGCGTTGTAATAGATTACTCCTGCTGCTAACATAAGCACCAACCACTTTCCAACCTGTGAAGATATGTGTAGCAAAGCGTTCTCTTTCTCATAACTCTCTTGATAGTACTTTAGTATTACAAGATTCAAGATTGGGTTTATCAAAGAGAAACCAATCATAGCGAGTATCATTAGAATAGAAAGTATGAAAATATTTTTTGAGAATGGGATAAGAAGACATGAAACAGATAGAAGGAGGAGTGAAACGCCTAAAACCCGCCTCTTATGCCCTGAGAAAAAGAAAATTGGCGGAACATATTTAATCACCAATTCTATATTCCTTTCTATGAGGATTGCAGGGATCATTGTAAGAGCAAGGACTAGAGAAACCTCGTGAGGACTTCCCAGAAATGTTGAGACAACGATAAGGGGTATGAAAGTATCCTTCAGAGAATTATAACCTTCTGCCATCAACTTGACAATAAATATGAAAAAAGTATTTTTCCTCAAATGAGCAAGAGTCTCTACTTCATCAGCAATCACTTCTTTGTGCATCAAGATAAGATTCAATGAAACTTTTTTCAGTTCATGCGGTTTGCTTGTTACCAAGATAACAATGAGTGGAATCAAAAATGACACAATAGAGACGGCAAAAAGGACCTCTACAGATGTTTTCTCTAGTATAAAACCACCCAAAAGATATGCGGTAAAAGTTCCAAGAAGAAAAGAAAAATAATACATCTCTATGCCTTTAGCACCCATACTTTGAGATTTGTTAAGAAAAGTTAATTCTGTGAGACCTGTGAATATACCTAGCAGAACAAAGAGGAAAACAAGAGGGAAAAAATCTGTTATCCTGTAAAATCCTATGAAAACAAGGATAAGGGAAATTAGGCCTATCACAGCGGAAATTCTTAAATTTAGCTTTTTTGTAAGTGCGGATAAAAAACCATCATAAAGCGCGCAAGAAAGAAAACGAAGAGAAAAAAGAAACACAATAGCATAAGCAGGGAGTAGCGTTCTTTCATTAAGAATTATTGGAAGCATTGTTTTAATAAGATAGAGCCCGAAGAAATAAAAGAAAATGTTTATCGTTGCAAAAACAAGCGTCCTTCTGGGAACAACGAAATCTACAACAACACGCTTTCCACCTTTTTTCTCAGCCATATTTCTTATATAATATACCACAGAATCCATTTATATATTTTCTCATATTTTCCATTATAATCAAAACAAACTTATTGTTAGCAATAACCGTGAAAACTTTTTTAAATCCATCAATAAACCTCAAGATGGGGTAAACATTCTATGCTTAAGAAACCAAAATGGTCGGATATACCTGCTGAATCAGAGCTAACTCCGGCAATGAAACAATTTAAGCAGTTCAAAGATGAGTATCCTGATGCTGTAATCTTCTTTAGGATGGGAGATTTCTACGAAACATTCTATGAAGATGCAAAAGTCGTTGCGAAAGAATTGGACATAACACTTACAAAGAGGGGTACTGTTGCACAAATTCCATTAGCAGGCATACCATATCATGCAATAGACACCTACTTACCCCGCCTTGTGAAAAAAGGGTATAAAGTTGCAATCTGTGAACAGATTGAGGATCCTAAAGAAGCGAAGGGTGTTGTGAAAAGGGATGTAATAAGAGTTGTATCGCCAGGAACACTAACTAACGGAGCTTCGCTTGATGACAAGTCAAACAATTTTATTATGGCATTGCGCAGAGAAGGAACAGAAGGTAATGTCGGAATCTCTGTCTGCGATTTATCCACAGGTGAATTCATTGCAACTGAGACACAAGATAATGAAAAAGTAATAT
>CAZOXV010000168.1:0-3165 GCA_964583935.1 uncultured Methanosarcinales archaeon
ATCGAAAACACTATCCCCACCAGGACCAGATTGACTCTGATCTTTTTGACCTTGGCCATTGCCTTCCCCATCTTGTTTGCTACCACTCTGCATGATATCCCCAGACTGGCTATACTTTTGAGCGTACTCTTCTCTCTTTTCAATAAGCCAATTGTAAAGAGGTTCAGTTACTTCCTTGCCCTTATATCCCTCATCATGAGCCATTTTAAGATATACCCCGCCATCAGGAAGTTTTAGGGTACGATTAGCAATACGAAGGTTGAGAATATCATTATTGATAAGCATGTCAGCAGCAATATTGAAGATATAATGATCTTCAAGTGACCGATCATGGTGGTAACGAATGAGGTGCATAATCTCATGAACAAGAATTGACTCAATTTCTTGATCAGTTAGTGCTTCTCTAGGCTCTACTTCAATTTGAACTTGACCATTCTCATCATATGTAGGATTACCCTTATCATCCAGAATAAGGATAGGCTTTCCATCATTCCCAATCTTGGGCTTTGTTCCACCACCCCTAAGAAATTCTGGATTGTAATAGAAGTTAATATTTCCCTTTGTTGAACTTACTGCCATTGTAGGCATTGAACTTGTTTCATAATAATGAAAACGAAACATAAACTCACCAAAGAATGGAGCATCTTTCACCCACTTAAGAGAAACCTTTTCAAACTCTTCAGGTATTCTAACCCTCTTAATACGAGCTTTCTTCTGTGCAAGGATAACTACAGATTCTGCATTCTCACCTTGCTTTTCATCAATACCTACTCTTGATTTTCTTGACATATATACCTCTTCTCTTTTATCTCTATTCTATTATACCAAAAAATCACAGTTTTCTAAATTATTCACGATCATCAAAATCAAAATACCTCTCAAGTCTTGAAGTTATTTTGATGGCATCATCCTTAGGAAGATTTTCATACAAAAATTCTCTAAGCCTATATGGACCTATGTTGAAATAAATAGACTCCAAGAGGGAATTACCCTCTTGGAGTTTTAGCAAATCATTCAGAAAGTTGTCTAAATTCTTTGTTTCCATCAATTCTGATTGGAAAGGATTTCAACAATCTCTTTCGCATCCTCTTTGTAGGTGTCAAGATACTTGTCAATAAAGTCTACATTTGAAGCCGTACACTTCTTAGTAAGGTCCTGCATGAAGGCAATATAGATGTCATCCTCAAGATTCTCATGGGTGAAATCATGAACATTCTGCACATGCTTTTCTGTAATCTTCTTAAGCTTCAGAATGTAACTCACAATATCACTATTAAGACTATATACCTGGTCACGAGGCATCTTGTGAATCTTTTCCTTCACCTTCTCATATGAGGCTACAACATCCTTTCCAGAAATAATCTCCTTCTGTTCAAGATACTTTCGAAACTCCCCAGCTGCTCCATAAAGAATATCTGGGCCAAGAATTGTAGTAATCTCCATAGGATCAACATTTGAATTCTGGTTTAGAATATCAGAAAACTTTTCCCAAGATCGAGGGGTAACAAAGATGTTGTCTTCCTGGTTTGATACATAATATAGCCACTTAGGCTTTCCAGAAAGAAAGTCTTGAACATCCTGGTTTACACCAGCACTTGATGCCCAATCCAACCATGCCTTAAGCTCAACATCTACATGAAAGTGGATGAAACGATTCTTAAGAGCAGAGTCAAATTCTACAACGTCAGTCTTGTCCTCTTCACCAAGGTTTCCAGCTGCCACAATGTACCAAGTATCAAGGAGCTTATTCATACCAACAGAGCGATCAAGAACAAGCTGGAATGCAGCCTGTAGTACGTCATTACGAGCACGGTTGAGCTCATCAAGAAGAATAATCCCTGCAGTCCCCTCATACCGACTGATACCTTCAAAAGGTAGAAACTCAGGTGGATACCACTTAGAAATACCTTCCTTTTCATTAGGCACAGGGATACCACGAAGGTCTGCACTTTCAAGCTGAGACAGACGAAGGTCGATAAAATCAATCCCCATCGAATCAGCAAGCTGCTTCACAGCCTGAGATTTTCCAATACCTGGCTTACCCCAGATAAAGGGTGTGACCGTTTGGACCATGCCATCCTTTGGGTCATGGATGACCAAACTCAACTTTTTCTTCAGATCCTTAATATTTGACACAAACAACCTCCAAATAATTTATCATAATTCTATTATACCAACTATACTTCATTCTCTAAAAACTTTTCAACAAGATTTTCAACCTTATTCTCTCCCATCCCTCTGAGATATTCTAGAGAATCATCTACCTTACCATCCAGCCATGCAAAGAGGATTGATGGCATAAGCTTTTGCTTAGCCCACATTGCAAACTCCTTACGATCCTTATCTTTATATTCTTTAGCCTCCTCAATATCATTATTCAAAGTTGAAATCAATTTTTGTAGTGCATCACTAACCTTATTAAATGACTCGATATACTCTGGGAAGTATGAGAGAAATTCACTCTGCTCCTCAATAAGAAGTATCCCAAGAATCTTACGAATCGTTATAACACCTTCACCGCGGAGACGATGAGCTTTTAGATAAGCTGGACTCTTAATCTTTATACGGTTGAGATTCTTGTCTACAACAACATATCCTTCATTATCATAACTCAGAGTATTAGCCATTTCCACAACTTCATCCAAGTTGTTAAGATCAAACTCTCTAGGCCCAGGGATTAAATATTGAATCTTCTTCTCATCTCCGGTCTCATTGTGCTTTGATGAGAGATAGAAAACCTTAAATCCATCATATGGAACAACAATTCTATTATAAGGAGTACAAAGCTCAAACAAGTGAGTATACTCCTCATCAAGCTGAGAGAAAAGACGAGATTCGTCATGAACCATACTTTTTACAGCATGGATGAAAAGGTCTCCAAAATTCTCTATATCCGAGAAAGGTACTTCGATAGGAGCTTCAAAAGCATTTATAGTACCATTAGTGGCTATATTCCACTTGTTGTTGTAGTAATAAACCTTGATTAGAGAACCATCTTCCTTAGATTGTACACGAGCTGATGACCAATCGATATCTGCAGCAAAGCCTTCACCATAGTTGAAAAACTTATGAAATGGGTGACAAACAATATTCCAAGTATCACGTTCGAGAATAATGCCACGAGATTCTTGAACTATAGGCTGAGAAAAATCTGATTCAATTTGA
>CAZOXV010000169.1:0-3121 GCA_964583935.1 uncultured Methanosarcinales archaeon
TCTAGTGGATCCGCCTTCTTAGCAAGACCAAGTACACGGGAAACATATTTCCTGAGTTTCCATCTACTGTCAGCTCTCCTTTTAACAAGTTTTCCAGCAGCATTAATTCCATTAGGTTTTTTTCCCATATTTAAACAACTCTGATTTCTTTGATATTAAAAAAACGGCGAACCATTTTTTCAAGATTTCTGAGATTTACAGCAGCCCTTCCTATTATCATGCCCCTCGTCTTGTTGTCGACGGGCTCGATAAGATAAACACCGGGCTCAACCTCTGAAATATCGCTTATTCGTAGTGGAAGTAGCAAGCTCTTTATAAAGCTTTTGACATCATCACTGTACTCCGAGACCTTCACACGACGCTTAAGACGTGTCTCTAATTTACGTATATTCGATGCACCTGGACCCAAAGCCTTTCTAAGTTTTCCTTCAGGAACAATGTATGTTAAAACTCCAGTGGAATCATCAATAAAACAATCTCTCGGAGAAACTTTACAAACATTCTCAAATATCGACATGAACTTCATAAGTTCTGCAGAGATTATCCTTTTTTCCATATAACATCAAACAGAGAGCTATGAGTTAAATAAGTCCAATAACTGAGACAAAATGCTTTCTTTTACAGAAAACACCCAAATCTTCATTGTGCATGTTTACCTGCTCAAGAGGAATATCAGCTATAGAAGCATATCTCTCTATATCTTCCTTAACCGAATCCGCAACATTCTTGCTTAAGACTACCTTTGATAATTCCTTCTTTTTCAAAGATTTGATAACGCGTTCTTCTCCGAACATAATCTTTTCCGCTTTTAGAGCAGTTCTTATTTCATCCATTATATCAGCCATTATTATCACCATTCATAAAAATCCTACTTGCTCTTCACCTTAAGCTTTAGCATTCCTGTACCAACAGGTATCTCTTGATTAAGCATCACATTTTCTATTACGCTATTCAAATGATCAGTCTGACCAAGAAGTGCAGCAGAGATTATATGCTTAATTGGTGTTTCAAAAGAAGCTCTTGCAAGAACAGAAGATTTCTCTGAAACAACTCCAACTCTTGTTATTCCTTTAAGGAAACCAGTAGAGCACATAGTATCAGCAATCAGCATAATATGCCTTATATCAATATCAAGTCCTTGGTTTTCTATAACTTTGAAAGTTTCATTTATTACAGCAGAACGTGCAGCCTCGATACCAAAAATGCTTTCTATCTCTTTGACATCATTTGTAATCGTTCTTGTTTCATCAACAAAATCAAGCTTTAGAGCATCAGAAAGATTAGAGCCCGCAGTCTGAATTATAAACTCATTACCTCTCTTTATTGGTAATACATGACTTATACCTTTTATACCACATACATATATGCCTCTTAGTTTGTCTTTAGCTCTGTATATAGCATTAAGATCATCATCTTTTCCTTTTCCTTTTAAGATAATCTGATTATCTTTTTCTTTTACTGAATAGCCACTCATAGCTTTTGCTATTGCTTTTAACAATTTTTTCATATCAATATTTAATTCCTTAACCTTGTCATTATCGAGTATAATTGTAATATTAAGCTCAGACATGTTAATCTCAAATTCTTTAACAATCTCCTTGAATGTTGTCTCTTTCACCATGGTAGCTATCTTACGAATATCTCTACCAGTATTGTAAGGTTCTTTGAGATATATCTCCATCAAAGGTGTCGAGATGGTGCTTCTCACGTCAAGTATCTCCATAATTCTTGGAAGACCAGTTGTAACGTTCATCTCTGCAACACCACCGAAGTGCTTTGTATTTAGTGTCATCTGAGTACCTGGTTCTCCAAGAGACTCGGCAGCAATAATTCCAACACTCTCGCCTGCGTCAACAAGAGAAGATTCATACTCTTCTTCTATTGCAGCAAGAACTTCATTGAGTTTTGTCTTGGATATATCTTTAGGAAGATGCTCCTTAAGACCATCAATAACACTCTTAGGAAAAACAGATTCGTATTCCTTCAATATTTTTTCAACATCTACAGCCATCATAACCATCCTCATTGAGACATAACATGCTCTATTATGCTTTTAACATTTATCTTTCCAGCTTCACTTCGTGAGACATCGATACCGTCTTCACCATATCTAAACTGTATAACATTTCCAACGGCATCTCTAACAGTATTATCATATTCAACCTTGACATCCTGCAACGCATTAGCCAGCCTTCTATATAAGTAACCGGATTTAGGCGTTCTCAAGGCAGTATCCATCAGAGAATCCCTACCAGTCATCGCACAGAAGAAGAACTCGTGTGGTCTCAAACCGTTCTTGTAGTTATTTCTTACAAAACCTCTTGAAGCAGGGTTAAGATCCTCTTTTTTGAAACAAGATAGCGTTCTCTTCTTATAGCCCTTTTCAATCCTACCGCCACGCAAGGACTGTTGTCCTACACACGCGGTCATCTGGGCAAGCTGGATATTGTTTCCTCTAGCACCAGAATTAACCATTATAAGCGTATCTGTATTCTTATTGAGATTCTTCTGTACAACAGTACCTGTATCATTTCTTGCCTTATTAAGCCTTTCAACAATCCTTATTTCAAGCGTCTTCTCTTTTGACATACCAGGAATCTGCTCGAGATCCCCTTTCCTATAGGAATCGATAAGCATATCGACATCGTTCTCAGACTGCCTAATAATATTCTCAATCTCTTCTCTAGCGGATGAAGGCAAATCTATGTCAGATATAGGCATAGAGAATCCTCGTCTAAGAAGAACTTCAACACCAAGACGGAAAATCTTTCCTATAACATCGAGTGTCTTGTCAGCACCATATCTCTTATGCATAATCCTAAGCATTAAACCAGAACCTTCTCCTAGATTCTTCTTATCCATAACACCAGCTTTAACATCGCCATTACGGATAATAACCTGATCAGGTTCATAGACAGTACCGGAATCATCTTTATTCTCTTCTAGTGAAAATTTCGAACGACCGATGAAACTAAAATCATCAGGAAGTACTGCAGAGAAAAGTTGATTTCCTGTTATCGTGTCACCTTTAATCCTATGAATTTTTGTGAAATCCTCAACACCTACCGCAGTAAGTATTGCTACTGTTGACTCCAGCGGGCGTTCAAAATATGCCAGAACC
>CAZOXV010000170.1:0-1768 GCA_964583935.1 uncultured Methanosarcinales archaeon
ACTGTAAGTGCTACTGACTACATCCCTGGCCGTAAGAACGAAATGAAGAAAAATCTAGCAGGAGGAGTATCGTTTAAAGCAAGTGATTTTGTCGCTTTGCGTAGATGGCTTCTAACAGGATCTTTTTCTAATTTCTTTTATGAAAGTTCAAAGAAAAACACAAATGAAAATCTCGACACTTTGCTAAACTGCATTCAGCAAGACCCAGAAAAAGTTGCATCTGAAATAGTATATGCATCTAATACTGGAACAATGGCTTCACAACATACTTGTATTCTTGCTCTTGTTCATCTTTCAAATGGAGAAGATAAAGCGAAGCATCAGTTTCGTAGTATCTTCAACAATGTGGTAAGAACCGCTTCACATCTGTATGAATTTGTTTCTTATGCTAAGAGGGTTCGTGGAATGGGTAAAACTATTCATAAGGCAATTAAGGGATGGATTGAAGCAAAAGATACAAAAGGACTTGAGTATCAGTTTCTAAAGTATCAGCAAAGAGAAGGTTTTGCTAATCGTGATGTTCTTCGTTTGTTTAAACCAATTCCTCGCAATGAGTTAGAGAGCAATTTGTTCTCTTGGATTGTAGGAAGGACAGAAGATGTTTCTCCAGAGCTTTCTCGTATTTCAATGTATGAGAAGATGAAATCAGGAGATGTAACAAAGAAAGAAGTTATTGAAGGTATTGCAAATCTTGGTCTTACTCATGAAATGATACCAGCAAACATTGAACGCGACAAGAATGTATGGACTGCTTTGTTCTACAAAGCACCAATGACAGCAACTATTCGTAATCTTGCTACTTATACTCGTAATGGAGTATTTGAAGGCAAGAAGGGAATGGAAAACCTGGATGTTCTTGAGGAAAAGCTTTCAAAAGAAATGTTACAAAAGTCAAGAATTCACCCACTTGAGATTGCAAATGCTCAAAAGATTTACATGTCAGGTGGAACTATGGGGCGTTCAAGAAACGCAGAGTATACTCCAATTCCAAGAGTAAGTGATTTGCTTGAACAGGCTGTTCATGATAGTTTCCAAACACAGGAACCAACTGGAAAGCATTTCTTTCACGCTCTTGATATTTCTGGTTCAATGACTTGGGGTGATATGCCAGGACTTATGCTTAAACCTTTTGAGATTGAAACTATTATGTCTCTTGTATCAGTAAATACTGAAAAGAACTATTTTGTTGGAGGGTTTTCTGATGATTTCATTGCTCTTTCAGAGGTTAGCAAAGGGGCAAAAATAGGAAATACAATCAATAAGATTTCAAACCATAGATTTGGTGGAACAAATGCGGCATCTGCTTATAGATATGCAATAAAGAATAACATCTATACTGATGTGTTTGTTTTCTGGACTGACAACATGAACTGGGGCGGATCTTATGGAGGTGGTCAGCCATCAACTGTATTGAAAGAATATCGTAAAAATATTAATCCAGACGCTAAGGCTGTTTATGTAACACTTGTTCCTTATGGGGATAAGGTTACTTTGGTTGATCCAAAAGATCCAATGTCTTATGATATTGCTGGTTTTTCAAGTCAGACACCAAAGATTATTTCAATGATTGCAGAAGGATTGATTTAATGAATAGCGATCTAACATTAAATATGGTTGATGCTACATTGGAAGATTTAAGAAAAGCTGTAAAGGGCAATGGTCATATTCTGCCCCTTACAGTTAAGTTCAAAACTTGGGTAGAAGAAGACAATTGGATAGAACCAGGGATGACAGCTCTTATAACTGATGTAGTAGATTTTGGCGATGG
>CAZOXV010000170.1:1868-3111 GCA_964583935.1 uncultured Methanosarcinales archaeon
TTTTTGCCTATTTGGTTATTTAGCTAATATCAACTCCAGGACTTAGGAATGAAATAGTAAGGTCGATTACCTCGATTGCATTTACTGGTACTAATCTAACAATACCTTTCATCACTCCATTTGTAATTGCATCCTGATCGTTTGTTGTTCCATCAATAATAACTTGATAATCCTCAAGACCATTATCCCTACGAATAGGTTCAAGAATTCTATTTATAAAGTCAGTAGCTCTTGCCCAGCTGTCAGGAAGATGTGGTTCGAAGATAAGTCCTTCCATGCTTTCCTTAATCAACTTGCTTGCATAGATTGCCATTCTTCTTACATTTACTCTATCAAGAGCGCTTCTTGAACGAAGAGTTGTTTTCTGACCGTAGATTACAATTCCCTTTGTTGAAAAATTAACAATTGGGTTTACAGCATTTGGTCTTCCATAAATAAAATCTCTTTGATTTAAGTTAGGTGAAAACTCTGTATCGTTAGCAACTAATCTACCTCTTAAGTCACCAGCTGGTGCGTACCAAGGTGCATAGTTTCTATCAACTTGTAGGAGTTTCTCACCAAGGAAAACTGAAGGCGGACACCAAAGATATTCATTATCTCTTGGGTTCATATCCTTCAACCAAGGCCAATAAACAGCTGTGAATGAACTGTTAAGTGCTGCGTCTCTTCCGTGACCACCAGCTCCATTATGCCAGTCAGTTACTTCTGTATATGTCAATCCAAAAGGAGGATCTGAAACATAGAAGAAATCTTTTCTTGCTTCGGCCAATGAGATTGCTGCATTTTGTGTTGTTTGACTTCCATTATCTGGTGTTAAAAGAATATGATAGTTAAACTTTTCTGAGTTTGCAAGATCACTTGTTGAGCTTAATGCTTTTACAAAAAGGCCAGCTCCACCAGATTCCGGTGCTCCGTCATGTCCTACTCTATAATCATATTCATCTAAAGCTGCTCCGTCAGTCCATTCCGTATCTCCTTCACCAAGCTTATAAGTTCCGTCAGGAAATTCAAGTGGTTCTCCATCCTCTGTGGCATCTTGATATTCAACTTTTACTAATCCAGATCCATCATTCTCTGGATCTCTATTCATTAATCTTCCAAAGAAATCATCATCATCTGTTACTAATGAAACATCTTCAAATGTTTCAATTTCTTCTCCGTCAAACCAAACTGAAATAGTGACAACATCTCTTGATTCAACTTCATTGTAAGAAGTTGATTTAGAAACTTCAATTTTATTTGT
>CAZOXV010000171.1:0-3105 GCA_964583935.1 uncultured Methanosarcinales archaeon
TTTGAGGTAGCTTTTGACTACTATTGTTATGAGAAAACACCAAAGGAATTGCCAATGCGGCTAATAGCAGAATATGTTGGTTGGAATGAGAAACTTCCACCAGTACCAAAGTGGTGCCCAAAAAGGAAAAGATAATGGAACCTGCAGTATATTTTGAAAATTGGATGTGGACATGTGGTGCTACTACGCTTTTATTTCTTGGTCTGGCAGCAGCAGTAGCTGATAATGAGCGTCTTTTTAACTTTAGCTGGATATCCATGATTGTGTCTATAGTGGGACTCGCATTTTTTACTATACTTAGAATATGGGTTTAAAAAGAGGTAAATGAATAATGGATAAAACTTCACTCGGTGACAGAATGAAAACAAACTACGAGTCTGTCTCACAAACAAAACTCCTTCGTAGAACACCAGTTATAATTCGTCTTGACGGTAAGGCTTTTCACACATTTACAAAAGGAATGAAAAGACCTTTTGATGAAAACTTAATACAATGTATGACTACCACCACAAGAAATTTGGTAGAAAATATCGAAGGTTGTGAGTTTGGGTACACACAGTCAGATGAAATTAGTCTTCTCCTAACTGACTATAAAAAGTTTGAGACTCAGGCATGGTTTGACTATAAGGTCCAGAAGATAGTTTCTGTTGCTGCTTCTATGTGTACGGCTTATTTTAACAGAATATTCTTCAAGAATTATGGATTTGGTAAACCAGCATTCTTTGATGCCCGTGTTTTTAGTATTCCAAAAGAAGAAGTGGTGAACTACTTCATCTGGCGCCAACAAGATGCCACAAGAAATAGCATTCAGATGGTAGGTCAATCCGTCTTTTCTCACAAGGAACTTCATGGAAAGTCTTGTGATGAAATTCAGGAGATGCTTTTCACTCAAAGGCATATTAATTGGAATGATTATAGTGCCAGTGAAAAGCGAGGTACATGCATAAACAAGTTGGTTATCACTAAATGCGATCATTGCTCTTGGGATATGATTACTTCCCATAAGCCTGATGTATGTTTGAATTGTGAAAATCTAATGATAGCACCCAATGTAAGAACAAGGTACCAAATTGATCTTGATACCCCCATTTTTACACAAGATAGAGATTACATTCAGAAATTTGTAGACGTTGATAAGGAGTGATTATGCCAAAGTTTATTGTTGATTTGTGGTTGGATGGTTATGAAACTGAAGAAGAGATGGAAGAAGCTTGTGAGGAGTTCATTTACGATCAGTTGAATATGACAGCTTCTTCTGTAAAGATACAAAAGATAGAGGAGGATGATGAATAATATGGCGAAAATAATTACAGCACCCAATGATGAATATTCTATTGAAAACCATGAGAACAAGAAGCTTTTCCTTGCTGGTGGAATAACAGGTTGTGAAGATTGGCAGTCAGAATTAATCAAGTATCTTATTGGGTTTGATGGACTGACTATTTACAATCCAAGAAGAAAACAGTTTCCAATGGACAAACCAGATGAAGCAGAAAAACAAATTGTTTGGGAATTTGAAAAGCTGAAAGAGTCCGATTGTATCTCTTTCTACTTTGCAAAGGGAACTGATAATCCTATTGTCCTGTATGAGCTTGGTATGTGGGGCAACTCAAGGAACAAGAAGATTGTTATTGGATTAGAAGAAGGATATTCAAGAACACAGGATGTTATCATTCAGACAAGACTAGCAAGACCCGACGTTCATGTTATAAAGAACTGTACCATTGAGAAGTTGGCTTCAACCATAAAGTTCAAATTCATTCTTCAAGGGTGATGTAAAATGAAAGTTAGTTCTAAGGTATCGATTGTAAACAAGAAGTCATTCAATGAGAGAATCAAGAAGGTTAACTCTATGAATGGTAGAACAGTTTGGGAATGTATTGATAGACCAATGCGTCCTCTTATTTTTGAAATGTCAAGAATAGGAATGATACCCAAGTTCTCTTGTTGTGGATACACTTACATTGACGAAGAGGAGCCTAAGACACATCACGGTGGAAAGGCATACGTTTTCTTCTTTGCTCCAGAGAAACATTATGACCAATTCATTAGACTTATTAGTCTTGTCAACAAAAGTCCAGAATGGAACTATAGGTATTTTCGTGGTGGAGTCTGGGAAATATTCGCAAAGAATTCCGTTCCTGATGATATGTACAAAAAGAATGATGGTATTGAGGAATCCATTCATCAATACGAGGCTTACGCAATAGCAATTGATTGTTTGACTGTTATGATTCAGGACAACTTTATAACGTCGGTTGACCCCGTTACAATATATGATGGTAACTCTTTTTATACTGGTTGTCCTAACTGGATGGTGAAACCTAAAAAGAACTTTGTTATTGGTGTTGATGAATACTATGAGACATATGGTAGATATGACTTCGATGATTTCAAGAAGACTTCCGACGAAAGAGTTGGTATGAGTTTACTTACTCCAGAAAAGATAAAAGAAATTCAGTCACAGGAAGTGAAGGAAGAAGTATGAGAAAGAAGTATAGAGATATAACAGTAGACGGTAAACATTATGCTTGGATGTTCACTGGAAGTGAACTGAAGATATGGCATAATAAAAAGTTAATATGTCATCTGAATAAGAATGCCTATTCTATAACCGATTGTGAAGAAGAAGACATTTATACATGTGATGTGACTGTAACTCCAAGAACTATTGCTACAATAATCAAAGCCAATGATGAAGATAGATTGAAAGTTCTAAAAATTGGAACGAACGATCCTTATGCTCATAAACAAATAGTTCTCGATGTTTACAATCCTTACTATGGTGACGATAGAATATGTAAGTGTAGACATCCTTACTATAGGCACTTTGACTCTTATGATAATATGGAAAATGTTGGATGTAAATATTGTGATTGTCTCGAATTTGTGGAGGAGAAAGATGAAGAATAAGTTATGTGAGATGTTTGGTCAGGATGAGCATAACGCATTATATACTTCTTTTCATAATGCTGCCGATGCTCACTTTACTGAAGCTGGTAAACTTTACAACTACATAGAACAAGCACCAAGAGCTTCACTTGTCTGTGAACTTATTGATGAGCTTCATGAGCTTGGATATGAGATAAGGAGGAAAAATGATTA
>CAZOXV010000172.1:0-3080 GCA_964583935.1 uncultured Methanosarcinales archaeon
TGAGCTGGGTTCAGAACGTTGTGAGACAGTTTGTTTGATATCTACTGGGAATGTTGATGTCTGAAGGGAAGGGGCTTTTAGTACGAGAGGAACGAAGCCTCGGAGCCACTGGTCTATCGGTTGTCTGACAAGGCAGGCCGAGCAGCTACGCTCTAAGGGATAAAGGCTGAAAGCATCTAAGCCTGAAACCCGCCTTAAAAAGAGACATCATAGGACACTCGTAGAAGACGAGTTTGATGGGAATGGGATGTAAGTGCCAAGCTTCGGCGAGGTATTCAGTCCGCATTTTCCAACAGTCCATACCTACTTATTTCATGGCTAAATTTAGGATTATGCTTATGCACGTTCTCCTTTCATTTTTTCTTTTATTTCTTTATTGTTCAGATAAATTTTTTATAGAGAACTTGATTATATACAGATTATGCTTAGCATGAAAAAATTAGAGGAGAAGGAATATCCAGATTTCAATAATTTTTCAGACCTTCTCAACGGTGTTAAGAAATATAATCCTAATGCAGATCTCTCCATGATTAAGAGAGCTTGTATTTTTGCTTATGAAGCTCATAAAAATCAAAAAAGAGTTTCTGGTGAACCCTTTTTCTTACATTGTTATGAAGTAGCTAAAATTCTTGCTGCATTACGTATGGATTCTCATACAATTGTTGCAGGTTTGTTGCATGATATTGTCGAGGATACCCCAATTTCGGGCGAAGCTATTCAGCGCGAATTCGACAAAGAAACTTTGGAACTTGTTATAAGTGTAACAAAACTTGAAAATTCTCCTGTCGAAAATCTCGAATTGGATGATGAAGAATCCAAGCGAGCTGAAAATATAAGGAAAGTGCTGCTCTCAACTTCAAAAGATGTGCGTGTAATCATAATCAAATTAGCTGATAGACTTCATAATATGCGAACTCTTAAGCATCTGAGGGAAGAAAAGCGTAGGGTTATTGCAAAGGAGACTCTAGAGATATATGCACCAATTGCTCAGAAACTTGGTATAAACTCTATTAAGTCAGAAATTGAGGATTTGAGTTTTAGGTTTTTACAGCCAGATGATTATGCGAATTTTAAGGATCGTATTAATAAGAAGAGAGAGATAAGAGAGCAAGAGGTAAAGGACATCATTGAGAATGTTAAGAAATCTCTTAAGAAAAATGGTATTGAGGCAGAAGTATACGGTCGTGCAAAGCATTTCTATAGCATATATAAGAAAATAACAACACAAAATAAAGAGTTCAATGAAATCTATGATTTGCTTGCTATAAGAATTATTACAAAAAATATCAAAGATTGTTATTCTGCTTTAGGTTTTGTTCATGAAAGATGGAAACCAATGCCAGGTAAATTTAAAGATTATATAGCAGTTCCTAAATCCAATGGATATCAAAGTTTGCACACTACAGTTATGGGTACACACGGGCGCATTCTTGAAGTGCAGATAAGAACAGAAGATATGCACCTGGCGGCTGAAGAGGGGATTGCAGCACATTGGAGATATAAAGAGACTGATGCTGACAAGAAGTTTGATCGACAGATAAGTTGGCTTAAGCAGATTCTGGATTGGAGAAGTAGTTCTTCCGATGCAAAGGAATTTCTAGAAAATATGAAAGTGGATCTTTTCGAAAAAGAAATCTTTGTTTTTACACCAAAGGGGGACCCTTTTTGTCTTCCAGAGGGCTCTACTCCTGTCGATTTTGCTTATGCAGTTCATACTGATATTGGGAATCATTGTTCAAAGGTAAAGATTAACGGTCAGATTTCAACTCTTGATGCAAGACTTAATTCTGGCGATATTGTGGAAATTATAACACAGAAAAATGCATCTCCTAGCAGATCATGGCTAGGGTTTGTTAAATCTGCAAGTGCACGAAGTAAGATAAAGTCTTCTCTTAAAATCAAAGTCAACAAAGACATGAAGCGTCAAAGACTAGATGACGAAGAAAGGAAACGTGATGAAGCACATCTTAGAGATCTTAACATTTTTGTTGATGGGAAGTCGTTTCCTATAAAAATATCAAAATGCTGTAATCCTAAAAAAACAGACAAGTTGGTTGGTTTTAAGACAAAAGATGGGAAGATCGCAGTGCATACCACTGATTGCTCAAATATTTATCTCTATGATAACTCTAAAAAAGTTGAGATTAAATTGCAGAATCTTGCGCCAGATGTTGTGAAATTAATGATTAACTTGAATGATAAGATTGGTGCTATTGCAAAAGTTCTTTCTGTTATCTCTGAAGAAAAGCAGAATGTCGTTGAAGTAAATACTAAAGGAGGGAAAAGTGGACATATTATACTGCGTATCGAAGTTCTAAAGAGTGATTATGATATTGATGTTCTCCTTGAAAAAATAAAAAAGCTTTCTGAAGTTATGGGAGCTCAAATCGAGGATTAGACGCGCAACTCTTCTGTTTCATAGTTTATGTTACATATATCCTTAAAAATTGATCTAGTTCTCCTTCATCGGGTGATTTAGATAAGCAACCTAGATTTATATGATAAAATATCCATTTTAGAACAACAGTATGCTGATGAGGGTCGGGTATTGTCTTCCGATGATTTGGGTAAGATGATTGCATATGTTTTTCTAAACACTACCGTTCCACACATGAATATTTCTTCTTATACGAATCAACCTGATTTCTCGTCTTTCAAAAAGCATTACATGAAGATTGTAAGAAAAAAGATTTCTGAATTTTATCCCGAAACAGGTCCAATCGTTGATATAGATACTATTGATGACTCTGATGTGTTGGAGCCTATGGAAACTAGCAAGGGGACATTAGGATTTCTTATTCAATCTCTTGCAGATTCAGGCAGTTCTTTCTCTGAGATATATGATGCGGTCTCCAGAGGTGCAAAAGAATACAGAGATTATGAGAGTAAGCGTGATACAGTTCATAAGAAACTCTCAAAAGAGTACGATTTTATTCTTAGAAATTTAGAGAATCTTATAGAGGTGTGCTAATGACTGATGACGGACTTGAAAATTTACTATCAAACATTGATGATGTTTCTGACTATGGTAAGATAAAAATCTTAGATACTAATGTTATTGGAGAGAATGCTAAAAAAAT
>CAZOXV010000173.1:0-3070 GCA_964583935.1 uncultured Methanosarcinales archaeon
CCTCCGCCACCGCCACCGCCGCCTTTAGAGGCGATGACATCATCGATTCTAAGAATCATAGTTGCAGCTTCAGATGCGGCAAAGACTTCTTGCAGGCTGATACGTAATGGTTCAATGACTTTTTGTTTGATCATATCGTCAACTTTGCCTTTTAACACGTTGATACCTGCGTTTTTTTGTCCTTTGCTATGAGCGTTACGAATCTCAAGCATCATATCAATGGGATCAAGACCTGCGTTTTCAGAAAGTGTTTTTGGAACAATTTCAATGGCATCAGCAAATGCTTCGATAGCCATTTGTTCTCGACCGCCAACAGATGGTGCATATTCACGAAGTGCCATAGAAATTGCAATACTTGCAGCACCTCCGCCAGGTGTCATTTTCCCATCTTCAAGAGCTACTTTCACAACACTTAATGCATCATGTAATGCTCGTTCAAGTTCATCAGTGACATGTTCAGTTGATCCACGCAGTAAAATTGAGACCGCTTTTGGATTCTTTGCATCAGTGATAAAGGTCATTTTATCATCACCGATTTTTCGTTCCTCAACGATACCTGCTTTCCCAAGGTCAGCTGAGGTTAATCCATCTAGATTAGCTGCGATTTTTGCACCAGTTGCTTTTGCAAGTTTTTCCATGTCGCTTTTCTTAGCACGGCGAACCGTATAAATTCCTTCTTTTGCAAGAAAGTGTTGTGCAATATCATCAACACCTTTCTGGCAGACAAGTACGTTTGCACCGCTTTTCTTGACTTTTTCTACCATTTTCTTAATCATGGATTCTTCTTCGTCAAGGAATGCTTGTAATTGTGTTGGATCCTGAATTTGTATTCGTGCATCTACTTCTGTTTTTTTCACTTCGAAAGCAGCATTGATCAACGCAATCTTCGCATTTTTTATTTGTGTTGGCATGCCTTCATGAACTCGTTCTTTATCAAGAATAATTCCATCAATGATTTCAGTTTTGCTAATGCCGCCACCTTGTTTCTTTTGGATTTGGATATTATCAAGATCTATTAAGGTTTCTTTTCCTCTTTTTTCAGCAACTTTTGTTACTGCATCCACCACGACTTCAGCAAGTACTTCTTTTTCACTGCTTGCACTTTTACTTGCCATTGATGTTTTTGCGATATCTAATAATGTTTGTTTATCATTTGCTTTAATATCGATTGCAAGTTCGTTAAGTACTTCAACTGCTTTTTTTGCAGCGAGTTGATATCCACTGTTAATAACCGTTGGATGAATGTTTTGATCAAGGAGTTCTCCAGCTTCTTTTAAGAGTTCGCCAGTAAGTACTACTGCAGTAGTAGTACCATCGCCACATTCTTCATCTTGTGATTTAGCAACTTCAACAATCATTTTTGCTGATGGATGTTCCACATCTATTTCTTTAAGAATGGTTGCTCCATCATTTGTAATAACAACATCTCCCATGGAATCGACAAGCATTTTGTCCATTCCTTTTGGACCAAGTGTTGATTTGACTGATTCTGAAATTGCACGTGCTGCAGCGATATTGTTTTCCTGAGCGTTTTTTCCTCTTTCTCTTTTTGTCCCTTCTTTAAGAACAATTATTGGTTGTTGTCCTGACATCATAAGTTTTTTCACCTCTCCTAAAAATTTACTTTTAGAATTGCATGTGAATACAAACACTACTATATAAATATTACTGCCGCTGCAGTAGTTCCGAAAGTGCTACAAAATAAGAGAAATTCAGGATAAAATAAGTGTATAAAAGGATTTTGATATGGAGAAAAATAGGTTTTCTTATCTGTTGAATGTAAAAATTAGAGGTTTTTTGCTAAAAATAGAGAATATAAATCTATTATAAATTAAGAAGAACAGAGAATAAATAATTGTTTTGAAGATACATGTTATCCCCCTCCAGGATCTATTGTGTAGAGTATAGTTCCAAAGTATTTTGAGGTTATGAGATGGTCTTGTTTTACTTCTCCAAAGAGGGCAAGCCAAATGAGTATGTCTGCGAGTAACCATAGGTTGTACAATAGAACCGAGAATAAAAAATAGAATATTCTAATTAAGTAATTTTTAGATGTTGTCTTTGGTAGGAATGAATGTTTTTTGACTTTGTAACTTGTCTCTATTCCCCATCTTTTTCCATAAAGAAGAAAGAGTCTTGTTGCCAGATCTACATCGTTTTCATTGAATTGTTCATTTGTGGCAAATGCTCTTTTGTTTCCTTCATCATCTTCTACAATTACTACATTGAAAAGTGTGTTTTCCATTTCATAATCATTGATTACTGTTGGTGCTGGCATTATATCAAGTATTTTCTTTATCCTTGCATTTGCTGTACATGGCATGAGGAATTTTAATCTGAATTGTTTAATCGTGTTTATGGATTTTGAATCAAAGAAGCCTCTGTCTACATAGACTCGTTTGATCTTTATTCGTTTCAAAGCATACCTGAAGAGTTGTTTGAGGATCTTTTCTTTAGTATCAAAAGGACCTACAGGTATTGCAAGTAGTGTGAATCGTTTTCCGGATTCAACTATATTTATGGTTGCAAACTTGTAACATTTGCTGGTTCCTCTTTCTGGTTTCTTTCCAACAACCATAGGAGCACTTCTGTCTCCATAGAAATACCATTCTGTATAGTCTATTGCCACATCATATGATTTTCTCAGGTCAATAACATTGGTCTGTTTTGTCATTTCCCAGAGTATTTCAAAAAGTGTGAGATACATTTTTTGTATTTCTCTTAGATCATTATGGTTCTTTATGTGATATAGTAGTGTATCTGAGTTTGGACTTTTTTGTCCTTTTATTTCTTTGAATGTTTTGCTACCGTTTTCTGCGAAGTCTCTTGTCATTCCCATGTGTATCATGAGATCAATGAATTGTTTCTTTTTGTAAATCGTATTGTTGTTTAGTTTGAAATCCATAAAAGGTGAGAATCGTTTTTTGACAAGTTGACAGATCTCTCTTGTTTTCTTATCTCTAATATAATATTGATTTCTCGTTTTAGTAGGTTTTATCTTCTTTGGTTTTAGAGAGACTATATCAAGAGTTATTCCAAATTTATCTGTTATTTCTTCTATTTTATTTAT
>CAZOXV010000174.1:0-3003 GCA_964583935.1 uncultured Methanosarcinales archaeon
TGTCTTGGTTTACCTATCGGAACAAAACTACCAACCTTGTATCCATGATTGGTTAGATAATTCTTCTCTTCAATATCAAGCTCTTTTCCGAAAAACAAACCCTTATTCAAATCTAATTTTATGTTGATATCTACTTCATTCTTCTCAGGTTTAGGTGTTGGTTTTGGAGTGTCGTTTGGATTGGTTGTTATGATACTGTGTTCTTTTGGAGATGCAACTACTTCTAATTCTTGGTGTTCATTATCCATGATGAGAATACCTCTACCTTGTGTTGCAGTCAGCAGATATTCTTTTTCCATCTGTGATAGGTGGAATGTCTTCACAACTGAACTGATTACAGAGGGTTTTTGTCTCAAAAGTAAAGAGTATGAACTATTAGCAAGAACTGCATGACCCGCCTTTGAATTAATGAGGTCGGCTACATCCTGAGTAATAAGCAGTAATCCTAAGTTGTATTTTCTACATGTTTTTACAATCTCAAAGATATAGTCTGCTTCTTCTGCGTGGCCTAATAGACTCCAAGCCTCATCAATAATCAAAAGCTTTCTCTGCTTGGACTGCTTCATCCTCATATAGACAAAATCCAATATAAGGAACATAACCAAAGGTTTAACTTGCTTTGGCATGTCCCCTATATTGAAGCATACGAAATCATTATCGTAGTCGATAGAAGTTGGTTTATTCATGAAAGAGAATACTCCTTCGGTATACATATAGAGCCTGTTGATTAATGCCCTGTATGTGACTTTTTCCATCTGCGATGCTTTCTTGTCCATATCAAGAAGTACTTTGTATAGGTCTCCCAAAACTGGCATCTTCTTGTATTTGTTGGAGTTTATTGTGATTCCTTTCTTCGCATACGTTTCAGTGATTGCTTTATCCAGGATAGATTTCTGTATTTCAGAAAGATCCCCAAACATAATCTTGAACATGTCCATCAGCATAAGCCTTTTTTCGACATAATCATGACCCATCAAATCAAGAGGATTGATTATGGTTTTGGAGTTTTTTGATATTGTAATGAGTTCTCCTTTACAATGACCAGTTAATCCAATATATTCTGCTTGCGGATCAATTATCAAAACTTGCGTGTTGTTCAATAATTGCCTCGAAATTAACAGTTTTGTAAAATAAGATTTACCAGAACCTGATGTAGCTAAAACAACCCCGTTAGCGTTTGACAGACCGTATATATCTTTGATAAAAGGGACTTTATTCTTATTTAGGCCTAACATTACCCCTTTTTCTTCAAGCGTCAGAAAAGGGCTTGTGAAGGGGAAGAAAGCACTCAATGCATCAGTCGTGATATTCCTTTTTACCTTAAGTTCATCTTTAGCTAAAGGCATCATGGACTTGTAACCTTGAATCTGTCTGAAATAAGGGATGCTTGGAACTACCATTATGGAATTTAGCTCAGCTTCAACTTTCTTTGTAAGGAAATCCAACTCTTCCTTATTTTTTCCTTTACAGTTTATGTACAATGAAACATTGAACAGTTTTTGTTGTCCTTTTTGCAATGCTTCAAGAACTTTTCTTGTATCATTTAGTTTAATCTCTAATGATGGATTGATGGAGTTATTTTTTTGTTCTGCAAAAAGATCTGCTCTTTGCTTTTGAATCTCTCTATTAAGCATAAGCATCATTGTTTCAATTGGGAATGGCTCGATATGGATTGAAATATCAAAGTCATCATTAGTGGATATTATCTTATCAAGAAATCCCGATTCAACCATTCTTGGATAACCTATTGCTGAAATTATCCTGCATTGCTTGTTGTTTAAGGTAATAGATTCAACATTGTCTTTGATATAATTAGGAGCAATCAAATAATGCAGTGGATTATTGATGTTCTCTTTTTCTTCTCTCTTATCTGTTACATCGTTGAAGAAAAGATATAGATTGTTTAGAATTTCTTTATCATCTAATCGTCTGACTTTTAGTCCAATACCTTGAAGTCTTTCTTTGCAGACATTACACTGTATTTCAAGGTCTGATTTTTTAGGGATAATAAGATAGAAACTTCTGTTACGCATTTCATTATTTTTGATATTATCTTTCATAAAATCAGAGAAATCCTTGAACAATTCAGGATTGGTTGCCCTTTTCTCCAAATTATCAAGATAATTATCTATATTCAGGTTATGTGTTGTCACGACAAATTGCACAGGGAAATCTAATCCGTTTAAGAACCTCTGAAATCCATAGATGATGTTTTCTTTTTCATCTTTTGTCTTGATGCTAAAATTAAGAGGAGTTATTTGCAATACTGCAATCTCTTGGTCTGTGTGTATCTTATTGTCATCTATCTTTTTTACTTCAATAAGATTCTTCATGTTTGGCGAGTCCAAGTTTGCACTTCTAAATCTGAGATAAGATGAAAGGTGTTTTAGCCATTTATTAAGATCAAAGAATACGAATAGAACTCCAAGTAGTGTTGGAAATAATGCAAGAATGAATTTTGCGTTTAATGTTAAACCTGACTTGAATATGATTAGAAGTACAAATCCAAATAACAGAACCCAACCTAATTGAGAAAAAGTAAGACCAAAGACTATCTTCTCTTTATGTTGAAGTTGCTGAGGAATTTCGTATGCCATCCCTAGAATATGTAGGGTTGGCTATTATAAAGCAGAATTTCGGAGAATGTAATACAAATGTTTTTAATTAATAATTTGTTATTTGTTTATTATGGATGATAACGTAAAAACTATGAAGAAACTATTAGAGAAAGGATACAAAATCATATCTCACAATATTAAATTTTCAAGGGATGAATCCGGAACCGAAGTAATGATAGACACTATAAAACTAAAGACAGATAACGATGAACAGACTATATCTTCAACAAATTCTAAAGAGTTTTTTGATTACATAAAACACTTTGTTCGCATGATTGATAAGTATGAGAATATTGAATTTGTGTACATAGATGATCTGGAGCAGTACAATAAAAACATTTCGAAAGATCGCAATCATCCCATTTTACAAGATGTCCATACATTG
>CAZOXV010000175.1:0-3001 GCA_964583935.1 uncultured Methanosarcinales archaeon
AGATGGAAAGTTGCTCAATGAAGCTATTGATCGTGGTATTTCTTTTAATGCGGAGATGATTTTTAATAACATAGTCTCTAAGTATAATAATGTTAAAGAAATATATGGTGAGACTTTTATCCGGGAACTTAGTGGCTATGATTCAAAATACCTTGAGAGAAATGCAAATGTCCCTGAGTTTCAAAGAAGAATTAAGGACCATATCAATAAGAGACTAGAGGATATGAAGAAAAAAGGTTTGATAACAAGAGCCGGTACTCCAACGAATGATGGTGTTAAACTTGCTTCTATTTCGATATGTGTAAGAGAACTGGATAATATAACTCCTAAAGATATTATTGGTGAAAATGTTCATGAACGTAGTTCACATTATGGTCCCAAGAATTATGGTGAGGAAGGTCTTACTAAGAAATTTAGCTATCGCGATTTAGAGATTAAGAAAACTGTGAAGACGGCTTTACGTAGGGGTCATAATAGTATAAAACGAGAGGATATGCGGAGTGTGAGGCGGAAGAGTAGAGGGTCAATCTATGTTGTTTATGCAATTGATGTTTCTGGAAGCATGAAAGGAGCAAAGTTAAATGTTGCAAAGAAAGCCGGCATTGCTCTTGCATATAAAGCAATAAGCAGAAACGATAAAGTTGGCTTGATTGCCTTTAATTCTGATATCGTAAAATCTTTCGAACCCATGTCTGATTTTAACTTCTTTATTGATAATACGATAACATTAAACTCATCAAAAGAAACAAATATTGTTCATGCAATTGAGCGTTCTATTGAGCTTTTCCCTTCAGGCGATATGACAAAACATCTTATCTTGATAACTGACGCTGTGCCTACTGTGGGCAAGGCTGATGAGACTATAGATGCTGTAATGAGAGCGAAATCTTCTAATATAACTATTTCTGTTGTTGGTGTAAAACTAACTGAAGGTATTGAGCTTGCGCAGAGTATTGTTGATACGTCAAACGGTAACCTTCATGTCGTTAAGAATCTTGATTCCTTAGGAAGTATTATTCTAGAAGATTACTATGCTATCTGATTCGATATATTATACTTTGGCCGTCAAGTTCTTTCGAAAATTTAGACTTTTCAAAGATAATATCTCATTCGGATTTTCTAAAAAAATTTAAATATTGATATAGAAAACATTGTCTGATGAAACTCTTAACTTTTGTTGATGTTCATGGAGATATGAAACAGATAAAACAATTATGTGATACTGCTAATGCTGAAGATGTCGATCTTGTTATCTGTGCTGGTGACATTACAAACTTTGGTACTAACCAGAAGGCAATTGTGAAGGGTATAGCTGCCTCCGGACGCCCGACATTAATAATACATGGTAATCACGAAAATTATGAAACCCTGGAGGCAGACTGTGAGAAGTATGATAACATGATCTTTCTTCACTCTGCTTCTTTTGAGATTGATGATTATCTTTTCTTTGGATATGGTGGCGGTGGTTTTTCTTATACTGATGAATCCTTTGAATCTATTTCCGATGAATT
The DNA here is from genome assembly GCA_964583935.1 of uncultured Methanosarcinales archaeon. GTDB lineage: Archaea > Nanobdellota > Nanobdellia > Woesearchaeales > CAZJJJ01 > CAZJJJ01. Next base: position 1,512 of record CAZOXV010000175.1, read on the forward strand.
TTCTAGTGCTATCAAGATAAAAAAAAAAGAGAATAAAAAGTTAAAGACTATTCTTATCGTTCATGGTCCGCCTTATGGAACAGATGCTGACTTTACTAATGATACTCATGTTGGGAATAAAGATTATACAGACTTTATCCAATCAAAGTCTGTAGATTTGGTTGTTTGTGGTCATATACATGAGGCTGCCGGTTCTGATCAAAAAAGAGGGAAGAGCAGAATAATAAATCCAGGTCCTGAAGGTAGAATTGTTGTTATCTAATTTTATTGTATGTTAATTCTCTCTAAATTTTTATTGTTATTCACGTGAATTATTGTATTTCAGTTAATTATATAAAATGTGTTCTCATAGTATTTTGCAATGAAGATAATAGGTCGTGAGATTCCTGATGACTACATACGTCATCTTGTTATGAAGATTAAAGAGAAGAAAGAGCTTTCTGGTTTAGATGTACAAATAGTCTTAGAGCAACTCAAAAAAGAGATTGCAAAGGATTCTAAACTTGCCAATTTGCTTAAGGAACAAAAAAAAGCTGCTGAAAAGAAGATAGTGAAACTAGTTCGTGATACCCTCAGAAAGATGCATGGTACTTTTAATACTGGCGTGTCGAAACGTAGGGATGTCTTGTCTAGATATATTAAAATGAAAGACGAGGATATGATTATTGATTTGATAAAAACCCACAAATCTTCTAGTGAGCGTCTCGATATCTATGAGAATCTATATCATAATATTTTTGAGATAACGGAGCAAAATTCATCTATTCTGGATTTGGGATGTGGACTTAATCCTCTTTCTGTGATTTTCATGGATAACAAGAAGATAAATTATACTGCCTGTGATATTTCATCAGACGACCTTTCTCTTATAAGTACTTTTTTTAAGGAATACTCGAAACTTTATCCTGAATTCTCTGGAAACACTCAATCAATAAATCTTTTCGAAGCAAAAAAACAGGATTTATTCAAGAAATTTCAATTCTATGATATCTGCTTTTTGTTCAAAGTATTGGAAAGTATTGAGCTTTCTAAAAGCCATAAGATTTCTGAGAACTTGATTCTCACCATACCTGCTGATTGGATTGTTGTCAGTTTTCCTAAACAGACTGTTTCTGGTAGAAAAATGCGTTTCCCTAGACGTGGTTGGTTTGAGAAGATGCTCCAAAGACTTAAACTGCATCACAGAGTTCTTGAGTATGAAAATGAAATTTTTTATATCATAAGAAAGGTTGTAGATTTAGAGACTGCTATCGCGACTGAGTTGGTAGAAAAACCGTAAGAATAGTCTTTTTCTTATCTTTATTCTTATCTTTTCTATATTATCTTTCGCTCCTGTTGTTAGTGGAGTTTCTGCTATTAGATAATTTATACAGCAACTTTTAGAAATAAAACCCAGTTCTAGAGGCTTAGGCTAGGCCGGCTGGTCAGCCCTCATCTGTAACAGCAAATGGCCTTCACGGTATTGCCGATGAGATTGGGGCGTTGTGGTT
>CAZOXV010000176.1:0-2963 GCA_964583935.1 uncultured Methanosarcinales archaeon
ATACCAAACGTAGTTTCTGCAACAGAAGACACATACGACATTGACAGTGATGACGACGGACTATCAGACGGCACCGAATCCTCAAATCTTGATACATCTGGTGGCGGCCTTGGCGTAGGTGATCCGGAAATCGCGTTGGCCACTGCTAACAATACTGATGAAATAGTTATTACTATCACATCAATATCAAAAAGGAGTGCAAGAACAGGAAGGAATCCTCAAACAGAGAAAGAGATCCAGATTAATCCTGATGATGATAATGAAGAACAAGCAGACCAAGTCATCATATCTTTCCATGGCAAAAATGATAATCCTCTTGATTCACTAGTAAGAGCATCTGCGTCAGATGCAGGATCTGAATGTCCAGAAGAAGATTATTCTATACTGTGTCCGGATGGAACATGCGTAAAAAAGTCTTTAGATTGTAGAGATCATATGGTTTTATACAGCATAGGACCTTCTGATAACGGGTGCCCAAGCGGAGTATGCAGCAAGATTGTCGTTAAAGACCTGAATGGGTTGCTTTGTCCTGACGGATCTTGTGTATCAACCATAAAAGTCAATGTTCAAAATACACCTCCAGTAGCTATTGATGCATCACCAGAATTTTATGAAGAGAGTGATTTTGGAATTTATCTAGATGCAAATAATAATCTTGCAATAGACTCATCTGATGCAAAATGTGAAGCTATTGATGGAAGGCTAGTTTGTAAGAATGAAAGAGGCCAGGCTACAATAAGTTTTAGTGACACTGAACAAAGATGTGAAGATGTAGATGGGGATTTATACTGCTGGGGCAATAATGAAAGAGCACAGTCAGATTCCAAGGATATACTTGTAGTTGTTCCAGGAAGAGCTAGAGCCATAGAACCTATATCTATTAGTGATTTTGATAAATATGAATTAGAAGATGTCCTAAATAATAATCGTGTCGGTGGTGATGAATATGGTTTTGTTACCAACATTGATACAAACGCAACCATTAGAAGAGTTGATGATGGTTTACCTGATGAAACTGACTCGGATGTAAGACCAGGAGGGGATTTTGATACAATAGATAACGCACCTGAAGAAAAAGAACGTGGTTCCAACCCTGATTATTTAGATGATGATTCTGACGATGATGGCCTTCCAACAGCCAAAGAATCATCAAGACCTCCGGTGCATAGAGATGTTGCCTTAGAAAGAGCATTCATAACTGATACTACTGGTTCCATGGGAGGAACTTTAAATGCAGTTAAAAGAGCGAGACCTAGTGAATGGTCAGAAGAAGACAAAGAAAAGATTGGTGAATATGTAAGTAATCTCTCAAACCTCAAGAATGAAGACTTTGCTCTAGCAGTAGCATACCAAGCTAGTAATAACAAAAGTGTGCGGGAAGTGAGATTCAATAACGAAACTAATGAAGTTGAAGTTGACCATGAAGAAGAAATTCGCTTGTTAGGATTCATTCCTGTAAAGGTTCAAGCAAGAACAAGAATTGACTCTGAGATGAAAGAAGAAACGGAGTATCCTTGGTGGAGCTTTCTTGCCAGAAAAGAAAATAATGTAAAGTTTAAAGCAGGAGCAGAACTATCAAAAAGTGTAAATTGATATTTTATTATATTATTTATTCTTTTTTTTCAAGCTCTTTGTAAAACTTAAAATATTTATCAGAATATTTCTTGTTGAATGTTGCATAATAAGAATTCAACTTCATAAACTGTTCTTTGCCTAACCCCAGAAAACCATAATCAAGCAAAACATCTAATAGTTGTTCAATATGATGCTGTGAATGTATCTTATTCTGAATTATATTATCAATCTCAGTATCTATTGTAGGAATTGTTCTAAGCATATCTTCTCTTGTTTTTTTTATAAGATTCAGAATATCATCAAGCATTTGTATAGATAAAGCAAGCTAGAATTAATATATATGGTTCTTAAAACAATTAATATCCTTTAACTCTAACAATATATAGATATTCAATAGCACCAAGAACTAAAGCAAGTATAGAAGAAACAATGACTATAGAGAACCAGTTCACCTCAAAATTATAACCTCTGTAAACCAACAACATTGTAAAAACAGATAAAAAGATAACACCCACAATAGCTATAGAAGTTCGAATGTGTCTTTTCTTAACTTTTGACAAACTTGAACGTATTTTATGGTGAAGTTTCTTTGAGTCAACCTTAGAATTACTAGATTTCCTTTTGGTCTTATTAGACTTAACCGCAACCATACACTAATTTATGGAAGAATCATTAATAAATTTTTCTAAAATCAAGAAAAAGAAAAAAAGAAAAAAAGAACTGAATTACTGATTTCTCAGCTTTTCTGCGAGTTCTTTACCTAAAACTTTCCAGCACTCATAATCACCAGTAGGTGACTTAGTCACTGCAAAAAATCTTTTGTTTCTTTCCTCAAGTCTATAATCTGTGGACTTGAATTTACTCTTACTTTTTAAATCATAAAATTCTATTTCTTCAGGCATAAACACTACCTCCAATAATTAAAGATAACAACTATCTCTACTAATACAAATAATCCTGATTCTTTATAAGCTTTGTGCAACTTGACAAAAGCCTTTATATATAAAATGGAATACTAGGAGTTATGAAGCCAATGGCAAAGAAAGAGAGAAAAAACCAAAAAAATAGTAAAAAGATAAAATTTGATTCGATATACTTATTGGTAATTCTTACCGTTACCATATTCACAATACTTTTTGTGTATTCCTATATAATCAGACATAATGATGCTTTTGAGATAAAAACTGAGCTATATGATCTATCAGAAGAATGCTCATTATCGCTTTGTGATTGTAAATGCTATCCTTCAGAAGAGCTTCCAGAAATTGTTGAACGGAAAATCTGTGGAAATGACTGTTATGGACTTCTTGGAATCCAAGGCTGCTCCATGATTAATGGAACCTGTAAAGTAGAATATAAACAATAAACGTAGACTAAAGCGAAACAAG
>CAZOXV010000177.1:0-2959 GCA_964583935.1 uncultured Methanosarcinales archaeon
AATTTTTAGCAGTAGCCATTCTAGCCTTAGTGTAGGATACTTCAGAAAGAGTTCTGTCTTTAGAATTGAGATCAATCACAAGAACCTCATCAGCAAATCCAGTATAGAAAATATCCTCAATAACATTCCTTATAGTGTCCCCATTGTTCTTTGTTACAAGAACAACAGACACTCCTCTATGATGCCACATAATAATCACTCAGAGAAACATCTATCCAAAGCAGGCGAAACAACAGTGACAGGCCAACCAGATTCAATCAACTGTCCACGTATATCATTTTTACTTTCGCCAGCAAATCTCGCTTCACGTATAAACCGTTCAAGAGACTGAACATCAAAAACACCGTTAGATGCTACTTCTTCAAAATTATAATCCATTGGTAAATTCATAACAGCCGAGAGGTGCTTCAGTGCAGATTCAACCATATAAGTTGGCCATCCGTTCGATTTCATACCCTCAAATAATTCTTCTTTATTAAAACCATATTTCGCAGTTATTGCTGCACGCAAGTAATCAAGCAAGGGCTTGATAGATGGATCTGGAAGTTCTGGTGACCCTCCCGCAGCATCTGCCTTGATATATCTGAATGCGGAAGTTATTTGGTCCTCATTCCATCCAGCTTTCAAGAGCTCTGCACGCAGTGAATCATCATTGAACCCTTGTGCCCAGATATTTCGGAAAAGAGCGAAAAGGTAATTCCTTAGAACATCAGGATTAGGTGTGTCAATCTCTTTATGCTCTATTGGAACTTCAGGAAGTTTACCATTCACTTCACCATAAGCCCCGGAAGCATCCTTTGATTCAATACCACGCAAATCTTTTGATTCAGACTGGCCTTTTCCATTTCCAATCCGCCTTCGCACTTTCTTATCTTTTCCTTTATTCTTTTTATCAGTGCCAGTAATTTTTGCAATAGTTGCCTTGTTTGCGTACGCAAAAGCTGAAACAAATATGAAAACAACAATACCAAACACAATAGCAGAAACATCTTCAAAACCAAGTTTTTTAGATGTCATATCATCCAATTCACCGCTATCAACAGGTGGTGGTGGGTCTTCCTTAACAACATTACCAGGTTCTTGTTCTTCTGGATCAGCACGTGATATTGCAAATAAAGTAGATGGTGCAGCAGCAACAGAGTAATAATCAATACCATTCTCCTGGCCAACATATTCCTTGTCAAGCGTTTGCCAACTGGAGTTGGCAGAATCATATCTGCCAATAAGAATATCATCAGGCTGAAGATTATGCTGTTGTACCCAAGAAGCAGGTACACCAAATTCAACATTCATGGTACCAAGATTGTCTATAGCAACACTTTTATCATTTGAAAGTTGCAGATACTTATACGCATTCATAACTGGAGGAGCACTAGTCTTAAAGTGAGAGTGGTGACGAAATCCCTCTATAATAAAAGTCGTCGCAATAATATCTTCAAGTGGTGTGAAAACTATATTTCTGACAGGGATTTCTGATTTCGTAATACTAAAAGTAGCATTCTCATCAGCAGGTAATATAGCATGTCTAAAGCTTTCAAGTGCATAATCATCCTCCGCAGAACTATCTGATGAATCATCATCAGGTGCAGTACCTCCGCTGCTTGGAGAAGAAGAGTCACCGTCATCGTCCGAAGAAGAAGACGAGTAGACAGAAAAATCCGTAATCTCAGTGTTGCTTAAGCTATTGTAATCAACACATTTGAAATTATAAGTATACGAACCGCCGGAAGAAACAGATACAGCCTTGGAGTGAGTTATATCATCAGTAGAATTCAATAATACGCCAATGAAAGAACCATCAAAGGAGCTTGTATTATATTTACAAGTAGCAGGCTCAGACGTAGTCACGGATAAAGTAACGGATGTTGTGCCATAAGGGAAAGTCCTTCCAGGAGAAGGGCTGATATCCATTTCAGGTGAATCAGTATCATCTAGAGAATAACTAAATAAAAATGAACCTTCGTTAGAATTGTCATCGATACATGTAATCGTCATATTATAATCGCCAATTAGATAAGGTGGATTACTAAGTTCAAACGATGTCTCTTCATGAGCATAGAGATAACCTATTGGCTCGTTTGAGGCTATTACTCCACCATCATCACTAACATCATAAGTGCAAGTAGCATCCTCATTAACAGTTATATTAATCAAATTTCCATAGGGTGATGGGAAAATAGTTTCATTAGGGGGTGATGTAACATTTATACGCGGTGGAATCGTGTCATTTACGAGAAGAAAAGAAACATAGCCATCTGATTCAGGTACATCAGCTAAATTTACACCAACAACATTGCTAGTATAATTTGGTGTGTAAAAACAATTATTGGAATATTCGTCATAACATCCGTTCAATTGAGTACATGTGTAGTGCCCATCAGTACAGACATGAACATCTTCAAAAGAACCCTCATCGAAAGGTATGTATACAAGAGTATTCTCAAAAATATCAGTGTCGAAACCAGGAGTATTGTGTGACAATTTATCCAAGTGCTTCACACGAATCATCTCAGTTATATTCTTGCTATGATAATAAACGTAATCTTCCACAAAAGTATCATTATCATCATGAACTGAAATATTATAGTTAAGTTCACTCTCAAACAAGTCAACTGCATGAGCTAATATACCAGAGAAATTAGAATCTATTGATAAGTTAAAATATATCCAATAGATTTCATCTTCTCCCATTAAATTTAATAATTCGTCATCGACAACTTCAATTGATTCATTAAAAAAAACAGTACCAGTTAATACAGGATTATTATTCAAAATATTATCAATCCATTTTGTCTTATTGAACAGAAAGTCTGCATGAAAAGTAACATTATCTTCTCCTATATTTCCTGCAGTATCATTACCTGTGAACGAGAGAGTAATCTTCCCTGGATAATCATAAGATATATTGAAAGATTTGTTTTCTAGAGGGAGTGAATAATAATTTCCTGTGAACGTATAA
>CAZOXV010000178.1:0-2947 GCA_964583935.1 uncultured Methanosarcinales archaeon
GCAAGTAATGCCTTAGCAAGATAAAGGGCAGCCGAATTCCATACAGCTTTGTTTCCAGTTAGCTATGTTACATATGCTTTTAAATCATTACACCTTCTAGGAGTATTCCTTGCCTGATGTTTTAGATCAAATGTTTTGGCATTGACTTCGATATCTTATGTATCTGAATTTTTCGCGCTATATTCTTATCGAATGTTATATCAACATCAAAATCAGTGGCAAAGTCTATATCGGATCCTTCATGATCCTCTCCTCTACTATAAGAACCGAACAATATAAGGGTTCCTGGTCTTTTTTTGAAAATTTTACTATATGTTTCAGAATCAATTAATAAGAATAGGTTTATCCACTTCTTTATCTGGATGAACTTGTCGTTCTGATTGGTCATTATCTGTATGCTTCTTCCAACTTTATTTTTTTTGATTAGGTTTTGTATTGGCTTAAGGTATTCTAGAATAGTTGGTGGTGATAGGTTTAGTTGTCTTGCTAGTTCCCTTATATGGTGTTTACTATTTGGGTACTTGCATAGATGGGCGAATATTGGATTGTTAATATATTCTAACATATGTTAGGTAGAATTAACAATAGTATTTAAATTTATCTTAATGGGATTAGTTCTGGGTGTTTTGTGGGTGTTTATGGAGCAACATAAGTTCCCTGAAATGTATCTGGGCTTGCGATTATAGTCTCATATCTACCTGTTGCGTTTTTTATTCACTAGACAATTGAACGTAGGATATTTGAATATTGAAAATTTATTTAACTAGATGCAGGATAAGAATAAACTTGTAGTATTTCAGGATAAGAAAATCAGGAGAATTTGGCACAATGAAGAATGGTATTTCTCAGTGATTGACGTAGTTGAAGTCCTAACAGATAGTAATAATCCTAGGAATTATTGGTCAATGCTAAAAAAGAGAGATCAAGATGCTGGAATTGAACTGTCCACAAGTTGTGTACAGTTGAAAATGACGGCACCAGATGGTAAATTAAGAGAAACAGATTGTGCGAATACAAAATCTCTTTTTAGGATTATCCAATCTATCCCTTCAAAAAAAGCTGAGCCTTTCAAACAGTGGCTTGCACAAGTAGGTTACGAGAGAATTGAAGAGATTGAAGATCCCGAGATAGGACAAAATAGAATCAAAGAGTATTATGAACTGAAAGGATATCCTAAAGAATGGATCGATAAAAGGTTACGAGGGATTGCAGTTCGTCAGGAACTTACAGATGAGTGGAAAAACCGTGAAGTTAAAACCAAAAAGGAGTTTGCGATACTTACAAATGAGATATCAAAATTGAAAATCTTTTGAGATTTCCATCAATAGGATGAGTTCTGGGTGGTTGTAAGTGTTTATTGCTAAGGCTTGCTTCATAAAAGGGAAGTAGTCATACTTGATCATGTAGAATTACACTGTATCTATACTAAACAACGTAATTATTTCTCTAATATTTTTTTCATGAATCTCAAAAAAGTTTTCATCAACTGAATATCCTTCGTATGAAATTCTATTCCTGATATCTCTCAAGTTTTGTAGAAATATCCTGTTTTTCTCAGTCAATGGCATCTCTTTTGCAACATTTTCTATCAGTTCTCTATGTGCTCCTTCTCCTTTGGTCTTCACACCATTTCTCAAGGAGAAAGCTTCCATGAGCTTATGTATAATGTCATAGTAGTCTACCAATGCTAAAGAAGGGTATTTATGAATATCAGATTCAGCGAGCCTTTGTAGGCTTATTCTTGCCATCTTTTCTAGGGCTTCGGCCTTTCTGTGGTCTGGTAGTATCTTCATAGGCTTCTAGGTATCCGTATAGAACTGTACCATTTATGATATTGCTTCGAAGTTCAATAGGATAGTCATTGAATTTTTCTTTAATGTGTAATTCAATATTTCTTCCAAGAAGATTATTATACTTTTCCAGATCAATCTTGAAGAATTTTCGTTCAACATATAGATCGATATCACTTTCTTCTGTATCTTCACCTTTCTGGTAACTGCCAAAAAGAACTATACATCTTGGTGAAAGATCTGTCAGTTCATCTATAAGTCCGGATTCTTCAAGAAGAAGAAGATTTGATATCCTCTTGTATTTCCTGTATATCTTTGAGTCAAGGTTTATCTTGTATATAGGAAAAAATCGGCTGCCTTTTTTTTGTGCTTTCTCTATTATTATTCCTTCTTGTCTTAGGTGTTTAAGATTCTTTGTTACAGATGTGTGTGATATATCTATCTCTCTTGAGATATCCATGAGGTAATGTTCCTTTGTCGGGTACCGGAACATATATTCCATTGTTTTTAATATACTACTTTTTTGTAACATATATTACATAAATGTAATACTATTATTTAAGGGTTTCTGTGTTTGGATCATCTCAAAGGGATGAGTTCTGGGTAGCTGTCTTTGTATATGTTTATTGCTAAAGCCTGCTTCAGAAACGGGAAGTAACCATATTTTATCATGTTTGTCTTTGTAACTGTTGAAGGGAATATTATTGAATAGCAATCCATGTCTTTTATCTGGTGTTCAGCATGACTCATGAATCTCTTGTTTTCTCTGTATCTTCCGTTCAGCTCTATAAGGTCTGCTTGGAAATAATTTCCTGTTGGTGTAGGATTGACGAAACCATAAAGGTTGTTTTTTCCGTCCGTGAGTCTTATGTTGCTTTTCCAGAATCCTTTTTGTTTTCTTATAGGTCCAGGTTTTTGTGGAAAAATTAGATCTATACCCTTTGCCCATACCTTTTCTGTGATATTTAATCTTGTTGCATGAGATGCTTTATTATAATCTAAAGATTTGGCTAGAATTGAGATTGGTCTAACCTTCTCAGCTGTTGTAGGATTTTTACTGAAAGTGCTATGGCTGCTTCCACCCCAATCATGCCGGGAATCAAGCCAATATATAGATGAATCATATTTACCGATCATATGTTCCATCTGTGTCAGCC
>CAZOXV010000179.1:0-2942 GCA_964583935.1 uncultured Methanosarcinales archaeon
TGCCAGAAAAAGACAAGAGAGGGTAACAAACCTTCTTTCGCGACTGTTGCTGTTGTTGGAAACAAGAATGGTTTTGTAGGAATCGGTTATGGTAAAGCAAGAGAGACTGTTCCTGCAAGAGAAAAGGCCATAAGAGAAGCAAAGAGAAATGTGATAATGATAAAGCGTGGCTCTGGATCCTGGGAAGGCGCAGGTGAGTTTCCTAATTCCGTTCCTTTCAAAGTTTCTGGTAAATGTGGTTCAGTAACTGTCGAGCTAATGCCAGCTCCAGATGGAACAGGATTATGTATAGAAGAAGAGTGCGCGAAAATTTTGAGGCTTGCAGGAATTAAAGATGTCTGGTCTAGAACGAGAGGACAATCCAAGACAAAGATTAATCAAGTTAAAGCGTGCTTTGAAGCATTAAAGAGCTTGTCATCCACAAAAGTGATGGCCAAAGACGCTGAAAGATTCAATATTGTTGCAGGAAAGGTTGTTAGTGCAAATTAGTTATTATGTTTATTATGGTGTATATCATGACAGATACAAAAAATGAGAAGAAGTATGTTGCCATTGTACGAGTACGCGGCATGACCAAGATACGTTCTGATATTCAGGACACTATGAGAATGCTTGGCGTTGATAAGAAGAATTCAATGGTGATAAGAGAAGTAACCCCTTCCATACTTGGTATGGTTAAGAAGGTTAAAGATTATGTTACTTATGGAATCCTAGATGAAAAATCCATGGAGTCCCTGAAGAACTATCCTGTTGGTGATACTGTTAATCTTCATCCGCCTAGAGGTGGGTATGAAAGAAAAGGTACCAAGGTCAATTTTTCAATTGGTGGGGCACTAGGACACAGAGGAGTTAAGATTATTGATTTAGTTGAAAGGATGCAGAAACAATGATTTCTGTAGTCAAAAGGTTATGATTAAAATGAAAACAGCAAGAACAAGAGCGAAAAACAGCAGGCAAAGAGCTTCCGTTACTCATGGTTATGGTTCTATGAAAAAACACAGAGGCGCTGGTAGCCGTGGTGGACGAGGCAATGCAGGATCTGGTAAACGTGGTGATGCAAGAAAGCCTTTCTTCCGTGTAAAACTTGGCAAAGAATTGGGTAAGTTCGGGTTTAGTAATGCTAAACATAGGGTTGTTTTCAGTTCTGTGAATATTTTTTACATAGAAAACTCTTTTGATTCTCTGAAAGCAAAAGGTTACATAAAAGAGAAGGATGGTTATTTCTCGGTCGACTTATCAAAGCTGGGTTTTAATAAGCTTCTTGCTACAGGCAAGCCTTCAAGGAAGTATGAGATTTATGTTGATTATGCATCAGACTCTGCTCTTGATAAGATTAGTGCAGCAGGCGGTGTTGTTAATGTTAAATACACTTCTGGGACTGACAATGCAGAGGATTCTGAAGAAGTTTCAGCTGAAGAGAAGAGTGAATAGTTGCTCTTTTCAAAAGTATTATAAATTACTCCTTTTATTAATTTTTCAGGTTGAATCAAATGGGTGCCTTTAGAAATATAGTAACAAATCTTCCTGAGGTTGCTGCTCCTACTCAGAAACGGCTTCCGTTCAAGGATAAGATGAAATGGACTCTTATCAGTCTTGTTCTCTTCTTCATTCTCGGTTCACTTACTTTGTTTGGTCTTGATCCAAGGTCAGAGTTCAGGTTTGACCAGTTACAGGTTATACTTGGCGCAAGCTTTGGTTCTATCATTTCTCTGGGTATAGGCCCTATAGTGACTGCATCTATTATTCTTCAGCTTCTTTCCGGTGCTGGTATTCTGAAGCTTGATAATAAGACTCCAGAAGGCAAAGCTTTCTATCAAGGAATACAGAAACTGTTAGCTATCTCATTCATATTTTTCGAGTCTGCTATCTATGTTTTCATGGGTGGTTTATCACCAGACCCTACTAGGTTTGTAGGTGTTCAGTTTTTCCAGATACAGTTACTTTTAATATTCCAGTTGGTACTTGGTGGGTTCCTTATCCTTTTCATGGATGAGGTTGTCCAGAAGTGGGGCATTGGTTCAGGAATAAGTTTGTTTATTGCTGCAGGCGTATCTCAGTCGCTTTTCGTAAGGTTATTGTCTCCTGTTGTACCACAGGATACTGAGCTTGCCGTAGGTGCCATTCCTGCCTTGATACAGTCATTTATAATGCAGAGAACCCAAGATGCTGTGATGTATCTTGCTAGAATTGCTTCTACTGTGGGTGTCTTTGTTATCGCCGTATACGCGCAAGCAATGAAGGTTGAGATTCCTCTTTCTTTTGGAAGGATAAGAGGACATGGTATTAGATGGCCTCTTAATTTCATATATACAAGTAATATTCCTGTTATTTTAGTTGCTGCTCTTTTAGCGAACCTACAGCTTTTTGCAAGGTTACTTGCGGATTGGGGAAAGCCGATACTTGGAACTTTCGCTAATGGCGCTCCGCAGTCTGGTTTAATAACGTGGGTTGTTGCTCCTCAGCTGATGGATAGAATCCTTCTTGGTACTGTCACTGTTATGGATGTCTTACGCTCTTTTTCATATATTGGATTTATGATGGGTGGATGTGTACTCTTTGGATATTTCTGGGTTCAGACTTCCGGAATGGATGCAAGATCCCAGGCTAAGCAGATTATGTCATCAGGACTGCAAGTACCAGGTTTCAGAAAAGACGAAAGAGTTCTTGAGAGACTTCTTGACAGATACATTGGTCCTTTAACAGTCCTTGGTGCTCTTACTGTTGGTTTCCTTGCTGCTTTAGCAGACCTTAGCGGTGCTCTTGCGAATGGTACTGGATTGCTTCTTACTGTAATGATTATCTATAGGTTCTATGAAGATATTGCAAAGCAGCATATGATGGAAATGAACCCAGCCATGAGAAAATTCATGGGTAGATAGTTTCATTGAAAAGATTTATTAATCAATACGGGTTTGATGTTCTTATGGATCCTTTTTCGGAAT
>CAZOXV010000180.1:0-2931 GCA_964583935.1 uncultured Methanosarcinales archaeon
GAATCGCCGTGGTCAACATCGACAACGGCTTCGGCGCCGCAGTCATGGCCTCCAAATTGCTTTGAGCTATATCCCGATTCCCTGTAATGTAATTCCAAAAGTCAGAAACAAAATGAATAAAAAAGTCTCAGTAGTTATCCCATATTTTAATGGGAATTTAAATTTTTTACAAAAGACACTGTCAAGCATTCAGGACCAAACATATTCGGATCTAGAAGTACTTCTTATTGATGACCATTCTGAATTAGAACACTATGAGAATGTAAAAAATAAAATTGCAGAGATGCGAGATGACCGATTTTCTATTATTAGAATGGATAAGAACTTTGGACCTTGTGAGGTTAGAATACATGCTTCTAAATTATCTTCAGGTAAATATATAGCATTCTGTGATGCAGATGACTTATGGTATAAAAATAAGGTATTCGAACAAGTTAATTACCTTAAGAGTAATGATAAGGATGCATTAGCCTCAAATATGGATATCATCGATGAGAAAGATAAGTTTATTGGAATTAGAGGGTGTAATGACATAGAAATATTTGATCTAGATAACAAAAGTTTTTTCTCTTCATTGCTTTTACACAATCCAATTATAACATCATCCGTATTGATGAAGAAGTCTATTTTTTTAAGATCATTGCCTCATCAACTCAAGGGGAAAGAAATCTGTGAAGATTGGAGTATGTGGTTGGGCTTAGCGTTTGTCGGTGCTCAATTTGGTTATATAGACTCTTCTCTGGGTGCATACAGAAAACATTCACAAAACAATTCTTTGTCATGGAATCTCAACAAAAATTACAATTTTAAACACATATTTTTTTATTTAGACAAACTAAAAAAGAGCCGAACATTTAAAAACAATGATTACAGAAGAATCGAGAAAAATGTTCTTCACTTGCGCTATCAAAACTATGCTGCACACCTATATAAAAGTAATAATAAAAGAACAGCTCGGAAATACATATATAAAAGCCTTTCTTGCAAATTCAACTTCAAATCATTAAGACGACTTTTTAAATACTTTTTTTAAGTTTGTCATGTACAACAAAACAATTTATAATAGCTATAAAAAACGCTCTACACAAATTCAAGATAACTTGAATACCTACAAGGGCATTCCTATATGGAGCGAATTAGGACTGCATCAAGAAGTTATTTCCGACGCAATCCAACTTCTCGAACCCGGTGACAGCGTGCTTGATATTGGCTGCGGAAAAGGAGCACTATCTTTAAGACTTCACGATTCAGGTTTTCAGGTTACTGCAGCTGATATGGATGACTTCTGTGAATGTAAAGAGGTCATAAATTTTATAAAAAGTGATATATTCGAACTTGGTAAGCATGAGAATAGATTCAAAGCAATATTTGCAATTGAAGTTTTAGAACACTTGGAAAACCCTTATAGAGCTATTGAGGCTTTTTCTAAGTTATTGGTTCCTAATGGATTTCTCTTTTTAAGCACACCCAATATAGAATCAATTCAAAGTAAGTCTGAATTCTTAATCAAAGGAAACCACAAATATTTCGGAATAGATGATATCAATCAAAGTGGACACATCACTCCAATTCATCAGTTTCAAATTTTCCTTGCATCTGAGAAGAACAATTTAGAAATTGTTAGCAACAAATCTATTATTACAAGAAGGCGCCCAACCAATTTTTTCTGTTTGTGTTCCGTTTTACTTTCTTCTATTCATTGTTTCCTTAACAAGACTCCACTTGATTTAGGAAAAATTCGTTTTTATATACTTCGAAAGTTATCCAAATGAATATTTCTTTTGTTTGCTCAACTCATTCAAGGGGTGGTGTTAAGTCCTGGATTTTAGACTTTGCACAAGAACTAGTGGCCAGGGACCATATGATCTCTTTATATGCGCGCTCCGGTCTCTACATTAAGAAATCGTTAGAGGCAGGAGTTTCTGCATTTCCTGTAACTTTCGGACCAGATTTCAACCCTATTGTAATTACAAAGTTTTTACGTTACTTTCGAGATAATGAATGTCAGATTCTCTTTGTGAATACAGGCAAAGATCTACGTACAGCCGGGATTGCCGCCCATCTCCTAGGCATTCCTGTTGTACAGTTGCTGGGAAACCCATCCGATATACCAAACACTTTAAAGACGAGAATTCTACATAAACATATCCAACCTATATATCTTGCTTCATGCCGATATACTCAAGAGGGCTTTTTAAGAAATCTTCCATTTATTCCTGAAAAGAATGTTAATGTAATTTACACAGGCAAAAGAATTCCTGCTTCCATTAGCAAGAAGATATCTAACCCCTTGCGCCTAATAGCTGTTGGTAGACTCAGCTATGAAAAAAAAATATGAGGATTTGCTGCAAGCATTGCACTCTCTAAAAATGGAAGGCTTCGATTTTCGCTGCGATGTATTAGGAACCGGCCCTCAGAAAGAAGTTCTCCTTGATTTGTGCAGGGATTTAGGTCTTGAAGAAAGCGTAACGTTTCTGGGTCACGTGGAAGATGTTCTACCTCATTTTGAAGCTTCAGATTTTTTTATCCATCCATCGACTGACGAAGGGTTACCAAATGCTCTTCAAGAAGCGATGTCTTTAGGCGTAATCCCAATAGCAAGAAATGTCGGCGGTATACATGAAATTTGGCCTCCCGAATTAAATCATTTTTTAATTCCTAACACTCCCGGAACTAAGGATCTTACACATTCCCTACGTACTGCTCTCGTTTCATCTGAACATACTCTTCTCAGTTGGAAAAAATAGTTCATGCCCGGGCAAAATTTTCCTTTGATCTAGAAATGCTTACTTCGGAGTTAGAAAGATGGCTTTCGTCTATAATAGATTTAAAGCAAAAATCCTGAACGATAACTCTTGGGGTTCATTCTTTCTATTCCTTACTCAGTTCTGAATTATTTTTTATGTATTTTTTTTTCCAATAGGACGAGCT
>CAZOXV010000181.1:0-2904 GCA_964583935.1 uncultured Methanosarcinales archaeon
TTTATAGAATCTCCTGAAACAAGTTTTGCAGTTACCAATTCTGCACTAAGCTCACCAAGATTTTGTAAATTAACATTTATTATATTGTCTGAAGTGTCTTGTATCAATCTGTTTGGTACAGAACGAACAGAACCAACCCGTAACTCAGGCACATTCAAACGCCCTTCAACAAAAATATCGAACTTATTAAGTTTAGATAATGTTGCTCCTCTCTTCTCTACCAGTCGAAGAGGGTAGTTGCCAGTTGGAATAGAATCTGAAAAATAAACATTAAAGGTTCGCGTCAATATTTGACCTGGATTAATCTTTGACACAAAGAATTCTTGACCCGCGACAGGCTTGATATCCTCCGTCTCCTCTATATAGAAAGTAACATCAGTTTTTGGATCGTCCATTTCTTGAGGAGCCCGTATCTGTAAGGTTATATCTGCAGCCCTGCCAGCCCTTACCGGTGAAGGATTTGTAAATAAAACCTCTACAGCACTAACACTTACTGACGCTAAAGATATCATTAGAACAAAACTAAGATAAATAAAAAACACACGTAAAATATCTCTTTTCATAATTATCACATCCAATCGTTACATAATTTTTCTGAATAGGTTATAAAATTATCCTTTAAGGTAAATAGAATAAAATTATCCATCTTCACATAAAAAATAGAATCATTTTAAAATATAATGTGCTTTTTTATCATATATGAAACTGAAAAAGAAGAAAGAGTCAGCAAAGAAAATAGCGCTTGAAAGAATCTCCGAGCTTTTTAACTTTGCAGAAGAATTATTTTCTAACAAGAAATTCGAAAATATTCCTAACGATGAAAAGCATAAACTTGCAAACAGATATGTTGAACTCGCAAGACTAATATCGCATAGAACAAATACTCCAATACCAAAGGATTACAAGAAACTTTTCTGCAAGCATTGCCACACATATTTCAGACATGGAATAAATGTACGTGTTAGATTGAATGAAGGTAAGGTTGTAAAATACTGTTTGAATTGTAAAAAATTCTCGAGGTTCCCTATACATGAAAGCAAGAAACACAGAGAAAAAACAGGAGAGCAATAAAGAGCATAAAGGAATATTTGATTGTCTGCTGGAGAAACCTCTTATAACATCACTTTCTTGCGCGATTGCAACTACTACTTATACTACAATCCCAAAAATCACAGAAGCATACAGCCAAGAAAATATGACGGATTTCTTGTTAGAAGAAGGATGGACGATACCAGTCCAGATTACAATACTAGCCCTAATTGCAAATGGACTTTTGAAACCTATGTCCAGATTCAAAACTCCCAAATTCAAAAATCTCATGAAGGCATTCAAGCTCGAAAAAAAAGTAAAAGCAGAATTCACAGAACTAGAGAAAGAAGGAAAATTAAATGAAGTCAAGGAAGAAGCTCATTCTTGTTTTGATAATAACATAACACTATTCTACGCAATGTTATCTGATCAATATTTTAATCATGGAAGATACGAAGAAGGGATTGACAACCTTGTGTCCCATCTAAGAATATCTGAAGATAAAGGAGAAGGTCTTGATTTTATTCCATTGCGTGAATCACTGAAATTTGTATACAGAGCATACAATGAAGCAAAATATGCAATAAACAAGTTGACAAATAGGTCTGAAAGAGACAAGAAAAAACAGGTTTACAATGCATTAGTAAGTTCTCTGAGTATGTACAAAGACAAGCGTCATGCAATGAAACTGTTGGCAAGAATAGAAAAGCTAAACCCAAATGTGGAAGATAGCTTAGCATTAGCGAACATTATGAACTATCTCTTTGAGCCGAGCGAAAGCCATTGGACTCAATTCTTCTCAACGCTAGAAGAAAACCTGAGAAATGAAGGCAAAACTCTCGAGGAAATAGTAGACAGCTCCGCTGATACACGAAATAAAGTTTTAAGGCTCAGAAACATATTCATGAAAGAGTATGAGAACAAAGAAAACTTAGCGCAAGAGCTTACAAATCTCAAACACTTCTCCAAACTGTCTCACGTAGTCTCTAGGGCAATTCCTGTCGAGTTCAGCGGAAAAGACTATCTTATCACACCGTTCTCAGGAATAACATTTTTCAATGCAATGAAAGAGCTGAGTCTAGCAGATGTTGAAATTGCCCTTGATAAATCTATAATTAATTTAGAGGAGATACATATTCACGGAACAAAACTTAGAAATGAACAAACTTATGAGGGACATTACACGGAGAGAGTAAGAGAGCTACTTAAACCCTTTATTCCTGTGGATGAAGAGTTCCTAGAATCATATAATAACACAATCTCAAAAACAATATCAAATGCAGAAACAGCATATTATAAAGACAGCAACCCCAGAAACATCCTATATGAAGAGGGCATAATAAGAGAAATAGACTTTGAGAAGAATCTTCTAAAACCACACGGACTGGATCTTGTAAGCCTGCTTGAATTTGAAGCATATATTGATGATAAAACAAGAAAGGCTCTTGTAGAAAAATATTATTCTGAAATGAAAAGGAATCTAGAGACTGACATAGAAGGATTTAGAGAACTGTATGAATATTGTAGAGTGCAAAGACATCTAGAATTAGCAGGATACAGGGCAAGGAAAGGAAACCCTACACATGTACGCTCCAGGGCAAAATATCACATTAGAGAGGCAATAAGAGCCTCAGAGAACATACTAAGCTATGGAAGAAATGATGAGCTTAAAATAGTATTTGGAATGATAGAAAAAGCGGAAAAACAGACAATCTAGAACACAAATCAATGGTTGAGTTTATATTCTAGTATATCTTTTACAAAATCTCTCTGATTGGAAGGCGTGACTACGTCAATATCTTGCTTTTTACTATGTGAACTATCTCCTATTGCAATAGCAACATAATCGTCTATGACTTCTTTGCCCTTGTAATA
>CAZOXV010000182.1:0-2904 GCA_964583935.1 uncultured Methanosarcinales archaeon
AAACACACAGAAAACTAGAATAAAAAATCAACCACAAATATAGCCACATACAGCGCTCGGAAGATTGCCTGTCAAAGAAAGAACAGCAATAAGAACTATAGCAACAGCAAACCCAATCGCAAAAGCTATAAGAAATATCTTCATCTCAAGCTGCATAAGTTGGGCCTTTTTCGAGTTAAAAATGTTCTTCATAGATTTACAACAGATATGCACATATATAAATATTACTAAAGAACAAATATTACTAAAGAACGTAAAGAATTTGAAATTATAAGAAAATAGAGAAGAAAATTATTCTCTTTCTTTTGGTTTAGTCACTTCACGTACAATATCTATTGGCAAACTATCAGCCTCAAGCTCTAATTTAGCAATTTCTACAGGATTATAAGCAATCCTTTCAAGATCTTTAGCAGATAACTTTATCATAAATGGAGCACCCATAGATATCTGTAGAGCTCTACTCCCTATAAGCCTTGCACGCTCATACTTAGTAAGTTTAATGGTTCCTGATTTCTTCTGTGCCATAATATCACTTGTTGGTTTGCTTGTGTTTATAAAGCTTTTTGAAAAAAAGAAAAAAATATAATCAAAGAGCCTTTCTAAGCTCTTCTGATTTCTTCAAAGCAAGATCAATCATATTTCCTATGTCATCCACAGATAGCACAGATTCACCGCCCTTCTGCAAAGAACATAGTCTGCCATCCGCTAAAACAGCAATACTTAATCTCGAATCGTACAAAGACTCTTCAGACCTAAGAGGATCAACGAATAGATGCTCGCCCCTTTTGAAAACAGTAACAGTTATTGGAACTTCTGAAAGTGGAAGTCCCTTGTCTGTCTTCTTCTTATAGTTTATCTGGGGTTCGTCGTTCACAATCTCTACCTCAGGCAGCTTTGAATCCTGCAGTGCAGCTAAAGTAGCCAACGCAGAATCATCCTGAAGATTACCATCATCATTAATAGTACAGATATCGACAATCACAGTCCATGCACTTTTGCCTTCTTCAATACAAAGATCTTTGACATTCATTGCACCGCCTTCTCTGACCGATCTATCAACAACTCTCGCAAGTTCGATTGCCTCTATTGAAGGTGGTCCCATCTCGAAATTTGGGCTCGCCATAGGGAGGAACTCAGCACCGACCATGAGACTACCCTCATCGGGCGTGTCAGAATACGGTTTACCAAGCTCCATCTTTACACCAGCAAGCACTTCTGTTTTTCCGATGCGAACTCTAGCTGATCCTTCCGCAGTAGCAATTACTCCTTTTTCAATTGTAATCGGTCGAATTTCATCTCTCTTCCTTCCATCAAACCTAGTATTTTCCTCTAGAGCATAACTAAGATGTTGCTTTTCTGATTCAGTCATTCTTCATCACCTTTTGTTTCTTCAGCAGATTTGTCATCTTTTGACTTATCATCCTCTTTTGGACTTACTGCAGTATCTCCCTTCGAAGAAGACTTCTCCTTTTTCTGGGATTTTTTTTCTGAAGGAATAGATGAAGTTATATCATCAAACCTATCTTTCAGTGCTTTTTTCTGGACTTCTTTTATCTTTTCGCATGCATCCTGCACCATTGAAAGAGCCTTCATCAGCTGTTCTTTGGTAATTTTTCCATCCATCTGCAAAAGCGAAACTTGACCATTTAATGGTTGCATAGCAACAGGAATATCAGCAACTTCTCCATCCCATGCTTCTTCATTATAATCCAAGTCTACAATCACAGTATCGTTAACTTTACCAACAGAGATTGCTGGTACAAGATCCTTCATATTAAAACCAGCATCAGCAAGAGCCATAGATGCAGCACATATACCAGCACATCTAGTACCTGCATCAGCGGCAGGTATCTCAATAAAGACATCTACTACAGAATTTGGAAAATCTTCAAAAGAAAGTACAGGTCTTAATGCATTTTCCGTTACCATGGAAATTTCTTTTGCACGTCTATTCTGTCCTGGTCTTACTCTGTTTCCTGTTCCTGAGAAAGGCATCATGTTATAATGACATCTTAATATTCCCCTTTCAGGATCCTGTTTAAATTTAGGATAAAGGCTCCTTGGACCATATACTGCAGCATATGCGGCAGTCTTTCCTATCTTAAAATAAGCAGAGCCAGCAGCATTAGGCACGACGCCCGTTTTGGCCTCCATAGGCCTTAGCTCGTCAGGAGCTCTTCCTTCACGTTTAAATTTTTCAGCCATAATATTCACCTTCAATTATTATTTCTCCCTTCAGTTCTTTTTGAAGGAAATCTTCTTGAATTATTGTATCTTGGACGATTATTGCCGCCACGTCGATCTCGATTGTCTCTACTGTTCCTACGATCATTACCATCCCTTCTATAATCACTAGAATACTCGTCTCTTTGGAAACCTGTATGTGGTTCCTCTTCTTGAGGGACTTCGGAAAGCTCAAGACCTTCTGTCTCTTTTGCAAGGAACTCCTGAACACGCTCAGTAAGTCCAGATACGTGTGATTCACGCTCAATCATTCTGATAGTATCAATCGCAATAACTTCTGCCCTTGGAGAGCCAGATAACCACACAAGACCATTCTGTCCTACAACGATTCTACATTTTGTAGCATCCTTAATCATGCTAACCATGGAACCAGCCTTTCCTACAACTCTTGGAACCTTTGATGGGCTAACAGATATAACCTGCCCACCTGAAAGCTTCTTAAGTCCAGGACCTTTAGTAGAAAGGTCAACAAGCATCTGTGAAGTCACATTTATTATCTTAGTTGCAATATAATCACCAATCTTAAAGTATTTTGTCAAATCAGCACCCTTCACAATAAACTGCGAAGTTGCATCTCTTACATTAAGAATAGCTGTATAAGCAGTATTTGTACCAATAAGCCAACCACTCATCGCAATATCATTGACTTGGCCTATGATG
>CAZOXV010000183.1:0-2902 GCA_964583935.1 uncultured Methanosarcinales archaeon
AAAGGAGCCAAATCACTGATGCTCATTGATTTTAGTTCCTCTAGTGTCTTACCCCTGTAAGCGAATTCCTTTTTTGCCATTTGTATCACTCATGTATATAGTATTATTTCGTTATCGTTCTACCTGTTCCTACCTGTATGCTTTGGCCTTATCATACCGACATTTCTTCCAGGCGGAGCATTCTTTGGAGCAGGTTTTCCTTTTGATTTTCTGGATGATCGTGAATTACCCATTGGGTGGTCGACAGCGTTCTGTGCACTACCTGAAACAATTGGATAAAGTTTGTTCTTCGCACGCTTTGCGAAATATTTTGAACCTGCTTTTACGAAAGGTTTCTCCCTTCTTCCACCACCAGCAACAACACCTATGGTAGCTCTACAGGAAGCATTGAATTTCTTCGTTTTCTTCGAAGGAAGTGTTACAACAACATGCTTGTCCATTTGCGAAGATATCTTAGCAAAAACACCGGATGCCCTGACGAACTTTCCACCATCACCTGGGCTACTTTCTATGTTGTGCACAAAAGCACCTTCTGGTATCTTAGATAAAGGAAGTGTATTTCCTTTCACCAAATCAGCAGAATCTCCTACAGTAACCATATCGCCAACCTTCATACCTTCAGGCGCAATCATAAGGCTAAGTTCACCATCATCAAACTCAATCCTTGCAAGTGGCGCAGAGTGTCCGGGACAGTTGATAAAATCAACAATTTTTCCTGCAACAGTCTCTTGAGCAAGAGCTTTATGACTAGAGGAACCCCTGAACCTAAAGCCAGGAGACCTATATCTCATCGAGCCTTTTCCTCTTGCCTGTTGGATTAAATTCTTACCCATTTTTATACCTTGAATTCATTTATTGAAAATTATCTTCATGTTATTTACATTAAACCTAATTGTGTAGCAATATCAATTGCAGGAGTATCCATATTGAACCTCACATAAGCTCTCTTCTTCCCAGAAGGAAGTATCAATGTATTTACCTTCTCAACCTTTGCATTGAAAAGTGTCTCAATAGCTGATTTAATTTCTTGTCTAGTTGAACGCTTATCCACTTCAAAGACTAACTTGTTATCAGATTCCATAAGTCTCATGGACTTTTCCGTCGATAACGGATTTTTCACAATATCATATGCATCCATCTAAACCACATCATTCAGTCTTTTTTTCTTTGCTTTGAAGCAGGTTTGCTTTCTTTAGTAGATTTATTAGTTTCTTTCTTTGGCTTAGTCTCCTTCTTTGGTTTGGAAGCAACAACTTTAGCGGCAGCCTTTGCAGCTGTTTTTGTTACCTTCACAACATCTTTGAAAAGATTAAGCTTAGGATAAAATAAATTATGATCGCTAAGCGTCTTCAGTGCAGACTCAGTAAAAACAGTAGCACGGCCAACATCAGTTCCAGGCGCAAGTAATGATGCATTAAGATCTGAAACCTTTACAACGTCAACACCAGGGATATTTGAACCTGCCATCTCAAGAGGACACTGATCTGAAACAACAACCAGCAAACCAGTTTTCCTTTTATACTTTCTACCGCGAGATTTTCCTTTTCCTGCACGGATTGTCTTGACTTTGCATCTCTCTATCTCGTCACCAAAACCAATAACAGATAATGATGATATTACATCTTTTGTCTTTGTAAGGTTCTGGAAGTCATCAGAGATTGCAAAAGGATAATTTTCGGGAGCTTTATGTCCTCTCATCTCAACAAGCTCACGTGACAACGTTGCTGCCATAGCAGACCTGATTGCTTTGAGACGCTCTTTATCATTTATTTTTTGAGCCCAAATTTTCTCAGCTTTTGGAGCATGAGCACGTCTACCACCAACAGTTCCCGGAGCAAAAGCACCAACCCAATTGAATTGAGTACCTCTTCTGGAAAGTATCTTTCTCGGAACACGAGATATACCATGTCCATAAGATCCTCTGTATTTCCTTCTTCGTCTGGAAACTTCAGCAGATGATTTCATACCCGCTCTAGGATCTGCACCATACGGTTGCCTGTTATGGCTTGCAATAGCAAAAACAGCACGGGCAATAACATCAGGTCTAATTTCTTCAGAGAACTGGCTAGGAGCTTTAACGGATCCTTTCTCACCGTTCTTCAAATCTTTGACCTTTAGATTTATGTCCATCATAATCACTGTTCTATAATCTAGTTACCTTGTTTTGAATCTAATGAAATTGAGTCTATTGCAGGAACAAATCCAGTCAATAGCTTATTAGACCTTAATGCCTTGTTAAATCTTATCAGCCTCTTCTTAGGACCAACAACACTACCTTTCACAATAATATAGGGATTCTTCACAAAACCATAATTTATGAAGCCACCTTGAGGATTAACCTCTTCTGGGTTGTCTGAAATTTTCATAACAATTTTGTTATGCTCAGTTCTCTTGTGGTAACCCATCTGTCCAGCCTGCGCAACTCTGTACATCATGTGACCTTGAGCTTTCCATCCACCGGCAATAGCACCAGGACCCCTCTTTGTTTTCTCAGATTTCCTTGCCCTGATAGCAACCCCAAACCTCTTAACAGGACCTTGGAGCCCTTTTCCTATGGAAACAGCCTTGACATCAATCTGTTCACCAGGAGAGAAAGCATCAGCAAGAGCGAGCTCTTTACCGATAACCTCTTTTGAATATGCAAACTTGTCTTCCATCTTCCCACCAATACCCATCTCAAAAACCTCCGGAACCTTTTTCCCTATGGTTGTCTTATCGGGCATAGTGTGCACAAGCAATCTTATATCAGAATATGAATCTATTTTTGAAGCAAAAGAATCAAGTGAAGATGAAGCAGAAGAGGTCTCAGATTTCTTAGGCACGTTCTTTCGGATAGATAAGCGTTTATTATCGCTCTTAATCTCTACTTCAGAAGCAACCTTGTTACCGAAAAAAGTTTTCT
>CAZOXV010000184.1:0-2901 GCA_964583935.1 uncultured Methanosarcinales archaeon
CAAAATAGTAAATCTTGTCTAAATCAAGACCATCTAAATTAGGACCAAAATCAGGCATTGGTTTTGATAAGAAAATCTTATACGACTCAAGTCGCTTTTGAAGCATCCATTCAGGCTCTCCCTTTTGTTCAGATATACCTCTAATGAGTTCCTCAGTAAGACCCTCAGGAGATCTATACAAAAACTTTTCCTCGTCTGCAACATCATACACAGAGCGGTCTACTACGAAATCCTCAACATCAATAACACCTTCTGGCATAGCAATCACACACTATCTGAAGAAACAGAGCATCTTTCACAATTTTTTGTTGCATGTTTGTCAACAAGATCAAGTATTGGAAGAATAAATTCTTCATTCAGAGAATAAAATCTCTCTCGACCTTTTTGGCTAACTGTAACGATGCTACAATTATACATACGTCTAAGATTATGAGATATAGCGCTCTGCTCTTTTCCCGTCTTATCCGTTATAGATTTAACGTTCAGGGATCCATGCTCTTTTAAAAGCAAAATTATCTTTATATTGACTCTATTCGCCAGATTTGTAAAAAAATAGTCATATGGTTCGCAGCTCATATGAAAAAAGTTTCATACAAAATATTTAAAGCTTTTGTTAATAGAAAGACAGATAGCGCAGAAAAGTACATACAGAAGAAAAACCAATAAAAGAGGAAAAATCAATATTAGAACGTAAAGAATTATTTGATAAGGACAGCGTTAATAGCTCCTTCCTGACCAGGTCTGTTTGTTATTTTTGCCTTACCTTTTTTGGTCTCTACTATGCTACCCTTGACCATTATGTTTCGCCTTACATAGTTAATATCAGCAGGGGATTCAAGAACACTGTCAACCTCTACAACATCAAACTTTTTAGTAGATGGATCATAAAGATTTACCTTATTCTCACCAAGAAGCCTTGTCTTCTCATTACCGCCTCTTGTTCTCTCTGTTCTGACACGCTTCTCACCTATTCTAGTAAGAGCAGGCACACTACCAAGTTCAGCAAGGCGTCTTCCCCTATAACTTCTGTAGATAGAGCCATTCGGCGTTCTTCTTGATCTATAATGTGATACAACCATGGGCATCAAGAATTTGAACCTATTTAAAAAGTTTTCCGTTGGGAATACAAAGCACACAAAAGACAAGGACTTATATTACCACCGTTTTTATTTTCAATATAGTAAATAAATAAATGAAAATTAACCACCTGAGAAAGAAGAGCATTCACAGCAAGATTTATAAATGAGCCTAAGTTCCTCAGGGTATAATATTTTATGAGGTATAAAAATGGAAAGTTCATCAAGACCTTTAGATTCATTGAATGTTGCTAGAAACAAGAAAGTAATTGTAGAGCTTAAGAACGGTAAGCAGTACCTTGGAAAGCTCAAAGCTTTTGACATCCACATTAATGTTGTGCTTGAAGATGGCGAAGAAAGAGTTAATGGTGAGATGACCAAAAAACTAGGAACTGTTTTCTTAAGAGGAGACACAATAATTTATATCTGCCCTACAGCATAAAGGGCTTTCATAAAAGAAATGAGTGAACAAAATGGGTACAGGAACAGCTGCAATGGGTGCAAGATCAGGGAAAAAGTCACACATAATGTGCAGAAGGTGCGGTAATCATACTTACCACAAAAGTAAGAAAGTATGTTCAAGTTGTGGCTACGGCAAATCCGCAAAACTTAGATCCTATTCTTGGCAAAAAGATTCTAAGAAGTAATTTCTTATTTTTACTAATGATTTTATACTTCTTTTTTAACAGCCCTTATTCATAATTATAGAATTAGCAATAGCAACATCATTCTCATCATCAATATCATATCCAAACATAGGCGAGACGCGTGTTATACCAAGTGATAAATCTGAATTGAAAATTTTAGTTTCGATAAGTTCTTCAACCTCAGTTATAGTCATTGCATATTTCGTCTTTGCTCTACCAAAAAAGTTACCAAACAACAATTTTCTAAGTGGCGTAGAATTTGTCAATGCAAAATAGGCAAGAGATAACTTACTGTTGGGCTGCCAAGCCATCTCCTTATGCTCATCTTTTAGGAATTCCGCAAGAACAGGATAATTCTGAGTGTCATTGAATAATCGCTTCAGACTAATAATCTCGTCAAGCCTGTCACGTAAATCATCTTTTTTATCGTATAAAGTGTCCCTTATGAAAAAGACAGTTCCGAAATTTAATTTTGGATTACCAGAAGCATATGCCCCTTTATCATCTCTTAATCTGATTCCAAATTTCTTTGGTTTTGTAGTTGAATCTGAAGATATCTCTGGATACAAAGCATTCATCTCATCAACATCAGCTAAACCCATGACAACATCCTTATTTTCTGCATAAGATTGTTCAATAAATTCTTCTAAATCCTTAGTAGAAATTGAAGGAAGATCACCACCAATAAGAACAAATCCACTATTTTCACCAACTCTATGCATAGAATCTATTGCTTGATACACATTGTCTGTTAAAGAACTACCTTTTTGTGGTTCTATGTCTAAACTAGAATACGGCAAAGATTGCTTTAATCTTTCCTCATCACCAGAAATAACAAGAGGCCTTTTAGAAGAAACAGGGTATATGGAATCGAGCGTATTTTCTAAGACACTTTTCCCATTCTTAAGCTCTACGAATAACTTATCATCTCCATCTAAGAATTTTGTCTGATAAAGTTTGCCTGAGCGGTTTTTGTCACTCATCTCCTGTTCTTTATATTTTCCTTTATTCTTTCCAGCAAGTACCACGAAAGGAACATTGTATTTTGACATATCTGAGAGGTTTGATTGTCTTTTTTTAAAGGTTTCTCAGTTTGAGTATATTTTTACAATAAAAACTAGAGAACTGATGAATAATCTTATTATATCAGTATGTCTTCTTAATGTTGATGGAACAAT
>CAZOXV010000185.1:0-2894 GCA_964583935.1 uncultured Methanosarcinales archaeon
AATGGGATGACGAAGAAGAATGGGATGACGAAGAAGAATGGGATGACGAAGAAGATGATTGGGGAGATGAGGAAGGAACTTATGATGCAGCAGAGTTTCAAGGGCTGATAAAAGAAGGTCTTACTGCAGCAAGAGACATTAAAACATACCATAAGTCTATTGATAAAATATATGAACAGGCCAAAATAATTTTCCAGCAAGCTGAGAAAAACTTTGAAAAGGCCACAGTGTTTGAAGTTAAAGAAATTCTTAGAGAAGGTCTGATTACCTTAACTGAACTAGTTGATTTAATCAAAGAAGCCTTTACCTTTGCAGAGGAAAGTCTATCTAAGGCCCGTGATCAGTATAAACAATTGCTCGAGTTAAATCGTCGGGCAAAAGAATCGAAAGGCGATACTGCAGAAGAGCTTTTAGAAGAAGCAATGGAAGTCGTTGAATTGATGGTTGAGAATAAAGAAGAAGTTGTTAGCTATCAAGAAGAGGCAAGTGATAGTCTTGAAGAAATGCGTATGACTTTTGACGATATGGGATTAGAAGCAAAAGATGCTATGACAAGCTATGAAGAAGAAGTAGACGACTTTTGGTTAGATTACAAAGATATCGAATTAGAGAACCGTGAAATGTCCGATGAATCATTTCAAGAGGCAATTGATTATTTTACTCCTGATGAAGAAATTGATTATGTAATGGAGACTTTAGAGCGGGATGATGATTATAATCCAGTTATGCAGTCGGAATTAATTTATGATTGGAATGATGAAAATTCTGCAAGAAAAGAATGCTCTTTGAGTGTTCAAAGCTGTGAATCTAAAACAGATCCAGAAGAAAAAACCCGCTGTTTATATGAGAGAAAAGTATGTCTTGGACGCTATATTATAGATGGATTTAATGAAAATAGAATTGATGATACTTTCAGTAAGATTTTAAGAACAGGGGTAGATGTTTTTGAATGTATGCCCCCTTACAGTAAATTTTATCAAGAAGAAATGGTTCAAAATCCTTCTTTACTTAATGACAAGGGGGCACATCGTTTATGTAAATATTTTCTTTCTGGAGAAGGGTCAAAGAAAGGGAAAGGGTATAATTGTAAAGGAGATAAAATCTCTAAATATAATTTAGGAGATTGTACTTCTGAATACTGGGTTAGATGTGCCAGAAAAAAAGAAATGAGGCTTTCTCTTTTGATAGGAGAGGAACTCCGCAATAACAATATTGAATTTGACACTAACAATTTTTATAAGCCTCTAGATCAATTAGATGATGATGAAAGCAGGGCAGAGAAGTATACTAGAGGAACTTGTCTTGCAAGTAATGTTCTTTCTTTTGCTTCTGAAATGGAGGTAATAAAAGAGCCTTTAGCTGGCTATATTCAAATAGCCCTTAATAATTCAGATTGCTTGAAATCCAAAGATAAAGATGAAAGACGATTATGTTTGGCCCGAGGGGGGCTTGCTGCAGCTGCTGCACTGGCATTGGGAGAAGAAGGGAAAAAGGCAATGGAAGCTGGTGCCAATGTCGCACAATGCTTAAGTGATCGTTTCAGAAAAGGTTTTGCTGAAGACAATCAATTGCCTGTTGATGAAAGTTTATGGAGTCAAGAAGCACATGACCAATATAATAGTGCTAAAGCAACTTGCATGTCTGATAATTTATGGGCAGCAGCAGATTCATTTAATGCTCCAGATGCAATCAAGGCTGCAGTTGGAGGCTTGTCGTTATACAGATGTTCTAAAATCCAAAATAGTCATGCCCGTAATATTTGCATTAGTAGTAATGCAATGACCAGTCTTTCTAAATTAATCGAAGATGAAAAATGGCAAGCAGCGACTGAAATTGGCTCGCGAGCAGTATCTTGTTTCGCTATGAGTGACGAAGCTGCACCAGGATGTTTTGGTGATATTGCTAATAATTTTGTTTCAGATGTTATGTTTACTAAAGATACTCATACTCACAAAATGATCAGAACTTCTGTCAATGCATTGAAGGAATGTATTGTTGAAGAGGATGTAACAGATCCAGGTTCTTTATTAATGGCCGCTCATTGTACGGCTGGGCAGTTTTCTAGTTTTGTTAATCCCGATTTTAGAGCAGATGTTATTTTGGCAATGCAGGGAATGATTTTGATCAATAAAATAATCCAATGTCCAACCCCTTCCGAAGCAGCATATATTGCAGGTTCGACAATGATGGCATTAGGCAAGTGGGAAGCAGACAAACATCAACTTGCCGAGAATAAAAAACTTAAAAAAGATTTTGAAAAACGAACTGAAGAGAAAACTTTAAATGTTGAACTTGATTCTCTCGAACTAGAAGCAAGACAACTAGACATTAAAGCTGAGTCTTTTAGAATAAGTTTAAAATATGACAAATGGGGCCAGTCTTTGATGACAACTGGTAATATCCTAGCAATGATTGAAGCTGCAAAGCCTATTAATTATAGATGTCCATGGGGAAATGCAACTGCAGGTTATAAAGAAGATGCTTCACAAGACGGTGATGAGGCTACACCAGATGGAGGACAAGCTCCTGAAGACGGTTCTACACCTGAAGATGGACAAGATTCAGCTCCTCAAGATAGTAATGAGCAATATATGGCACAGCAAGGTTCCAATGATCCTTCTTCTAAACTCGAACAAACATCTGATAAAACTTGGCGAGATACCGAAAACCTTTTATATAAAGGTACTTCTTCATACTCCATTGAATATGCTCGCCGAGGTATTCTGATGGGTTTTGAAAAACTTATTATGGATAAGATGGATAATTCTAGCGAGAAGACCAAAGCTTATATTCAAATGGCCGCACAAAAAGCCTTCGATATGACACTTAAAAAAATGGAAACGCAAATGAATCGCTTTCTTTCTAAACCTTCTGGAAGAGTTGTTTTAGGTGTA
>CAZOXV010000186.1:0-2870 GCA_964583935.1 uncultured Methanosarcinales archaeon
ACCCCCGACCACACGATTATCAGTCGTGCACTCCACCAGACTAAGCTACGAGCCCTTGTTTTCCCTTTTTGGGCTTGACCGGAGGGAAACCCAGTCGGTTCGAATGGACGAAACCACTCAGCACTTAGCTACGAGCCCTAAGTATTAATTGTAGAACTGAAACCACAAACTCTTTATAAAGGTTTTTCTAAGTGTGATTTCAAATATACAGAAAATGTGTAAAAAATAAAAATCTAAAGCAAGGACCTCGCTTTAGCGATATGGTTTGCAACTTCTTCTCCTTTCTTGGTGAGAGATAGAAGCTTTAGTCTCCCTTGTTTATCAAACTTCATAAGTCCTGAATGTTCCATCTCTTGAAGTATCTTTACAACGTGAGAATAAGTACAATCAATCTGTTTTGCAAGATAAGATGCGTAAATAGTACCTTTTGCATTCTTTAATGTAATTAGCATCATCGCAGGTTTTTCCCTGAAAATGACGTTGAAAATTTTTTCATCAACCATATTTAATACCCCCTAAAATAGTATACACGTACACCCCTTTTCAACGACAAACCTGTTGCTTATTTATATGAAGCAATTAGCTATATCCTTTATGTTGTGTTAAGAAATAGACTTTGAAAAATATAAGTCTCTTAACTCTTGTTGGAATCGTTGTTTTATATAAAAAAGTTTCTAAAATACCTTTTTCAAACTTTAGCTTTGATAAGAATTATGTCACTAAAATGTGACAATATAACACTTTTTGTATGTTACATTCACAAGACATCTACAGAGGTTATTTTTATATAGTACCATCAATCTTTCCATTCAATGACTAGCTCTGAAGATTATTTTCCGCATGATTCTTTACGTCCTATACAAAAAGAATTTCTAGATTCACTTTATACTGCTCTTGTAGATGGCAAAAACTTTCTTGTGCACGCGCCAACTGGTCTTGGGAAAACAGCAGCATCTATTGCTCCTGCAATAAAATATGCAATCGAAAACAAAAAAGTCGTTTTCTTTCTCACATCAAGACATACACAACATAAAATAGCGATAGAAACAATAAGTATGATTAAACAGAAAAAAAATCTTGATTTTGGCGTCGTTGATTTTATTGGGAGAAAATCCATGTGTCTTGTTCCTGGTGTATCATCATTGAGCTCAGGTGAATTTTTCGAATACTGTAAGGCCGTTAGCAGAAAAGACTATACGTGTAAATATTACATGAAATCCAGAACTCAATCAGGAAAACCAACTGTTGATGCAGAAGCGGTGCTTGATGAAGTGAGAAACCTTGATCTTGAAAATCTTATGGACTTTTGTTCCAAAAAAAGTTTTTGTCCATACGAGTTATCAATGATGCTTTCTGAGAAAGCTCTAGTAGTTGTCTGTGATTACTATTACATATTCAATGAAGATATAAGGCGTATGATTCTTGGTAAAATGGGCAAAGATCTGTCTGATTTAATTATAATAGCTGATGAGGCTCATAATCTTCCTTTTAGAATGCGTGATTTGATGACATCAAAGACAACAACAAATGTCCTTTCAAGAGCTGTCAAAGAAGCAGAGAAATATAAATTGCAGGACTTAGCTGATAAGCTAAATCTTGTATCAGAATCTTTGGAAACGCTTGCCTTTAGCATGAATGTAAATGATGAAAAACTTCTTCCAAAAGAGGCCTTTGTTGAATCAATAAGTGAAGTGGGAGACATTAGGTCTTTCATTTCTGATTTAGAAGACTCAGCCGATAAAGTAAGGGAAGACCAGAAATCTTCATTCATGGGCTCTTTTGCATTATTCCTTGAAAGTTGGCTAGGAGAAGATGATGGTTTCGCAAGAATAATCTCGAAACGTGAAGGTTATACAGAGAATAATATCGTCCTTTCATACCGTTGTCTTGATTCTGGTCTTGTATCACGAGATATTGTGAATAATTCTCATTCAACAATCCTTATGTCAGGAACGCTCGTACCCATTGAGATGTATAGAGATCTTCTTGAGGTTAGAAACGCTGTTATCAAGATTTTCGGTAGTCCTTTTCCTAAAAAGAATCGGTTAAATCTTGTAGTTCCTGAAACAACAACTAAGTTCACGCATAGAAATGAAACTCAGTTTAATAGAATTGCAGCAATCTGCTCATCTATTACAAATAATGTTCCTGGGAATTCCGCTGTATTCTTTCCAAGTTATTCTTTACGAGATAAAATTAACAATTATTTCCGAAATATTTCCTCAAAATCCCAGATGGTCGAAGATCCTGGTATGACTAAAGAGGATAAGTTGGAGGTGCTTGAAAAGCTTGAATCATACAAAGATAATGGTATTGTTCTTCTTGGAGTTTCTTCTGGGAGCTTTGGCGAGGGCGTTGACTTTCCCGGTGACCTTCTCAAATGTGTAATTGTTGTTGGTCTTCCATTACAATCGCCAGATTTAGAAACACGAGAAACCATAGACTATTTTGATAAGAAATATGGCAAGGGCTGGAATTATGGTTATATTTTTCCTGCATTCAACAAAGTCTTACAAAATGCGGGCAGATGTATAAGATCTGAAACAGACAAAGGCATTGTTGTTTTTCTTGATGAACGCTTTTCATGGCCGCAATATTTTTCTTGTTTCCCTGATGATATTGAATTAAAATTGACCCGAGAGTTTGAAAAAGAAGTTTTGTCTTTTTTCAATGGCGGACTACAAAAGAAGCTAGTTGAAGAGGAAAACATCTAGTTTATATTATGTTTTATACTACAATAACCCCTAAACAATAATAACAAATATTTATAAATCTTCTAAGCAAAAAACATAGTATGAAGTTTGGTCGGACAGCAGATTATGGAGTTGTTTTAAGTTCTAGTTTTGACATATTACGTAAAAATTTCATTC
>CAZOXV010000187.1:0-2837 GCA_964583935.1 uncultured Methanosarcinales archaeon
TACTACTCTCAACTTGTCTCGCCAACCATTCAACTGTTGATCCATATAAATCACCATGGTCTTTTTCTGAGAAACTTCTAAACGGAGGCTTGGGAGCATACTTATATTGTCCCAACTTGCCTTGAACAATATCTTCGTTAATCCAAGTATCCATAGAGATGTTCATGATTTTATGATAATATTTTGCATTCTTAACATGTGCAGCTGCACGTGAGTGATGTTCACGAATAATGTGTCCTAATTCATGGAGGAGGAGGAAAAGTATTGTTCCATAATCATACTCTTCCCATGCAGAGGGGTTGTAATGAAATATCATACTCTCTCCGTCACTGTGTGGTTCAACTGCTGCCGATTGATCTTCCCCTTTGAGACTTGGATTCCAATATGTGTATTTAGAATAAATCAAATAGAGAGCATAATCTTGATCTTCAATTTGGGCAAGAAGACGAGCCACTTTTTTATTTGGTGGGTTTCTTGATATTTTTGCCTCTGACAGATATAATTCTTCATTAAGTTTTGTAAGAAAATCAACCAATTTTTTACCTCATGTTTTCAAATAGTGAATTGAACCCTTTTTCAAAGAAACTTCTAATAGCTTCATTCTTCTCTTCCTCATCTTCTTTATCCAATTCATCTAAGTCAGCACCTGCTTTGATAAGCCTTGACTCTTTGAATATTTCATTCTTTTTAACAAGCATACCAAGGATATATAGAACCAATTCTTGGGCTGTTTTATCAACTTTAACTTCAGGCTCTGTTTTTTCAACTTCTTGGTCTTTACTAAGTTCTATGCCATATTCTCTCATTCTATGAACAAGTGTTGCAACTCTATCAACCCCAAGCTCAATACCCTTGATAAAAAGGTGGATGTTCATAGCAATCAATGCTTTAGCATTCTTTATTTTAACACCCTTTTCAGCTAAATCTGAAACAATATCATCAAAACTCTTATCTGTTGATTTTTCAATTTGTTGTTTCAATTTTGCTTCTGAAGCATTTTCAGCAAGTACATCTACAAGTTGTCTCATAACATTATCGGGGACGGTGGTCATCATTTTAACAGCATCTAAGAATTGATCTTTGTCAAGATCTCTAACTTTTTCTCCTGTTTTAATGGTATGACCATATAATGCTCTTTTAGGAGCATATCCGAAAATTATATCATTAGGAGTAATCTGGTTGGACTCTCTCATAACTTCTTGTACAGATTTTCTGATTGTATTTATCATTCTGCCAGGATTTCCACCCAAAACTTGCTTGAAAATAGTTGGAAGGTAGTGGTAGTGCCACTGTGTTACATGCATATAGAGTGCAGCTGGAGAAGGTAGGCCCCTGGAGATAAAGTTTTGTTTCCCTTCTTCCCATACTTTTTCCCAATCTTCTGGGGTTTGTAAATCTTTATATTTTTTACCTGCTTGTGGAAATGAGGCTGTTATTTCTGATGGATCTGCAAGCTCTCCAATTCCTTTTTTAGCTTCAATCCAATCTCTAACAACTCTGTCTTTGAGTCTCTTGTTGATTCTATCCAGCTTTCTAGGTGTTAGAAGATACACATCAGTTTCGTCTGATTCATCATCATCAGTTTGATATTCAGATTCAAGCGGCTTAATAGCTAATTCTTTATCCCAACCCTTACCCATTAATTCAACACCATATTTTTCAGCCATCTTACTAACAAACATATCCATTGAAGAAATTGCACCACCCATTTTTAACCCATACTCATCATTTTTAGCAAATTCTCTTTGTTCATCTGGATCTACATATGGAATTTGGATATCAAATTTCTCATCAGGTTTAGCCTTTTCTATTCCTTTCTCTGTATAATCTGTATCCCTATCAGTAAACTCTTCACCACCAACAACATCCCTCTTCATCATAGTTTCTGATGAAAATCTATCAAATGTAGCATTGTCGAGTCTTTGTACTGATACTTTATCAATATCCTCACCAAGGTTACCAGCAGCTACAACTATTGTTCTCCTTGGGAGTTCATATTGATTACCAATAGAACCTGATAAAAGAAGGTTCATAGATGCAGCCATCTTCTCTGCATCTCTATTATATTCATCTAAGAAGAAAACGTGAATTTTTCCGTCTTCTTCAGGAAATATATCCGCAGCTGTCATAACAACTTTCTTTTGTTTTCCAGTTTCAGGATCTCTCTCAACTCGAGTAACTTCTTTTCCGGCCTTTATATCAGAAACATTTTTATCAATTTCTTCAGTTGGCATTTCAAAGTTGTTTTGCACAGTTGGAAAACCACCCAAAACCTCTTTATAAATTGATGCAACTTCTAAAACGTGTACTTGAAATCTAGCCTTGGCAAAGGCTTTAATAATTGATGTTTTACCACCACCAGGGAAACCCTGTATAAGGAGAGATGGAACATCATCACCCTTTTCTCTAAATGCAATAGAAGTGATAAACTCACTTAAAATATCACTAATGGCCTCAGGTCCAATTCTTGCTGTTGAAAGGTATTCTTCTAGTTCAGGATCACTAATCATATCATCATCACTTGGGATTGGCATATCAGTTGATCTTGATGCAGCCTTAAAGCCCATGTTTGAAATTCTTTCTTGATCTCCAGAAGAAGTATTTCTCCTTAGAAACCCTCTACCTCTAGGAGCAGCCTCATCAATTATTTCACTAGATAGTTTACTAAAAAAGTCGATAGATTCATTTTTAGAACTTTGAATAACAGAGTTGCTCTTTTTAGAGTTTGTGATAAATTTCCTATCAAACACAAGAACAGCATGCTTAGGATCCCTAACATTAGTCCCTTTGGCATAAAGTTTTGCAAATGTTGTTTGGCTAGTAGAGGTTTTAGGAGC
>CAZOXV010000188.1:0-2822 GCA_964583935.1 uncultured Methanosarcinales archaeon
CGCTATGGATGAATCTGATAAAAAAGAGTCTGACAATGAAGATGATGAGCTAGAAGACAAAAAAGAAAAAGAGAAGAAAGAAGGTGAAGACGATGAGTGATTTTCCTGCCAACCTATTGTACAATAATGATTTTTCTTGGGTTAAGGTGGATGGTGATGTCGCTACTTTAGGCGTTATTGGGCCTGCAGCAAAAAAAGTGAAAGAGTTTGTATTCATTCAGCTTCCTGAGAAAGGAAAGCAGATAAAAAAAGGAGAAACCTATGTTTCTCTCGAGGCAATGAAATGGTCTGGACATCTATCAAGCCCTGTTACTGGAGAAGTTGTTGATGTTAATGATGATTTATTTGACGAGCCTTCTGTGCTAAATGAATCTCCTTATGAAAAATGGATTGCTAAAATAAGGATGTCTAATCCTGATGAAAAAGACAAGCTGATGGATTCAAAAAAAGTTGAAGACTGGGCTAAAGAAAACGTCCATTGAATTTTTCATCGTTTTTTAAGATGAGAGATATTTACATGGCAATTTGGAGTTGATATATATGAAAAGACGCAATTTTTTTTTGGTTTTCACAATGTTAATCGCTGTATCCTTAATTTCTGGATGTTCTAGCGATAATGGTGTCACGGGAAATTCCCAGTATACACCCGATAATCAAAATTCAGAAGAAGCCTCTTCTGAAATACCCGGTGGTTTGGAAGAGGATTCTGAGAAAGTCCAAGTTTATTTTTTCTGGGGTGAAGGTTGTCCATATTGTGCAGATCAAAAAGAGTTTCATGACGAGCTTGAAGAAATGTTTCCTGGCCAAGTACAGTTTATGGAGTTTGAAACATATTATAATCCTGAAAATGTTGATTTCATGAGAAAACTTGGAGCTAAATACAACATGAATCCAAGAAGTGTTCCTTTAACATTTATCGGTGATCAATACTTCGAAGGCTTTGCGAGAGCATCAATAGGAAATCAGATGATAGCAACTATTGAAGATTGTATTGCTGATGGTTGTGAAAGCCCTTTGGAAAAATAGATTACTGATATAGATGGAATTTATATATTTCTTATTTTTCATTATATTAATCAAGTTATAACAGAAGGTCGTCGAAATGAATATTGTAATAATTGGTGGTGGAACTGCAGGAACGACTGTTGCTTTATATCTTAGAAAGCTTAGTAAGGATGTGGAGATAACTATTCTTGAATCTTCCAAGTTTACTCAATTTTCGCCTTGCTCGCTTCCATACCATATAACGAAAGAAGTTGAAGACTTGTTTGTGATGAAAGATTCTGATTATAAATCTGGCAATATTAATCTGATGCTTGACACTAAAATAAATTCTATTAATAAGAACAAAAAGATTGTCTCAACTTCGAATGGAGAAATAGAATATGACAAACTAGTTATTTCAACAGGAAGCAAAAGTTTTGTTCCAAACGGTCTCGAGGGATTGACCTTAAAGAATCCAGATGATATAAGGTTGATTGAGCAGAAATGCAAGAAGAATTCTAAGGTTGCAATTATAGGTGGCGGATACATAGGTGCTGAGCTTGCATATACATTAAACAAGATAGGGTGCAAGATTACTCTATTTGAAGCTACTTCGCAGATACTCCCTTCGCTTGATACAGATATGTCTGATTATGTTAAAAGTTATTTAGAATCGCAAGGTATCCTAATTATCACTGATGCTGTAGTCTCGCAAGATGGAAAGGAAATTATTTCTTCTGATAAGAAAACAAAGTTTGATGAGATAATAATAGCTGCCGGTTTTACACCTAATCTTGATCTAGTAGAAGGCTTAGGTCTAAAAATAAATAAAGGTATTATTGTTGATGATTATCTAAGAGTAGATAAAGACATTTTCGCTTGTGGTGACTGTATTGAGGTTAAAGATTTTGTTACAGAAGATTTAAGACCAGCATACTTTGCGACGCATGCAGTAAGACAAGCAGAAATTGTGGCCGAAAATCTATTAGGTGCTAAGAAGAAGTTTTTACCAGTGCTTAATGCAAATATTTCAGATGTGGGCTTGTATGTTGGTTCTGTTGGTATATCTTCGAGAGTGGCAGAGAATAAAGGAATGCAAATAATAACCGGTAGATCAAAAGGCACCACTAAATCTGATCATCACAAGAATGCTAAAGAAATTATTGTAAAACTTATTGCTGATAAGAAGGGAATTTTGCTTGGCGGACAAGTGATTGGAGCTGAAGATGTTTCAGGCAGAATTAATCTTTTGTCTCTCGCTATCAAAAATAAAAATACAATCTATGATGTTGCTGAGATGGAGACTTGCTATAATCCTGCTTCCGCACCTATTTTTGATGTTGTAACAAAAGCAGCAAGAATGTGCATAAAGAGAATGAGGTAATAGTTATTTTTTACACTAAATTTCTGTTAAGAATGTGGTTGAGATGTCTAAAAAAATTTTTTATGAGGATCCTATAATACGAAAACCATCTGAGAATCTGGCTATAAATAATTATTATTCTAAACAAGTTTCTGATAAAATATATGATGTCATTGCGCGTGTCTATAGACATTCAAACGGTATTATCTTGGGACGTAATCATGACATTAGTGATGTAAATCTTGCCGAATGCGAGAAAGAAGGTTACGAGGTTGCTAGGCGTATTACCGGTGGTCTTGCTGTGATTGTTGATCCATCGGTTATATGTTATAGTGTTATTGTTTCAAAAGATATAGCTAAGAGTGGCGATATAAAAGACGTTTATAAGAAAGTTGTTATGCCTTTAGCAGAAAAGTTGGGTCCTAATTTTACAGTGAGAGGTAATTATTACATTAGACAAAAAGTTTGTGATGAT
>CAZOXV010000189.1:0-2800 GCA_964583935.1 uncultured Methanosarcinales archaeon
ATTGTGGCGATGTAAAGGATAAATTAGAAAATCAAAAAACGTCTTTGTTATTTGGTTCGATGCTTATTGGAGAGCAAGCTAAAAAAAATGGTATAGAATTCATTGAATATACAGAGCTTAAAGTTGGATTAGACGGAACTTATAGAAATTATAGGATGTTATTGGAAAAGTTCAAAGATGAAAAAAAATAGCTCATTGGAGAAATTTAGAATAAGACCTAGCAGTCAAACAGGAATGCTTGGATCATTTGTCGCATCTCACGCAATAAGGAATAGTTTAGTTTTTCTTGCTGTTGGGATAGGTTGCAAAGGACAGATGCCCCCTAACGCTTCAAGAAACGATAACAATGAAAATTATTTTTCAAGGATGGGTTGGTCACAATTTGATGAAGAAGATTATATAACTGGAAATATGGAAAAGATAAAAAGAAATATCCTTGGACAGCTTAATAGATTTGACGCGGGTTTCATTCCTGTTGTTATATCTCCTGTCGTCAAAATTATAGGAATGGATGTAAAAAGCCATATCAATGAGCTAAAAAAAGAGCTGTCACCAGTGATTGAATATGTTGAGCTTAGCAACATAAATAGTGATTTCTGGGAGGGTTATACTGAAGTAATGAAATCCTTCTCCAAGACAATCAATTGGAACAGAAAATATATAGAGAAGGGAACTGCTAATATATGGGGATATCCTTTTGATAGATATGAAGAAGAACATATGGAAAACATCATCCTTTTCAAAAGATATCTTAAAGACCTAGGCATAAAAATACATTCAATTTTCTTTTCGGGCGTTAACTCAGAAAACTTAAGGCATGCTAATAAAGCACAATACAATATAATCCTTCCTCATGCAGCAAGAATTGGAAAATTTCTTGAGCAGAGTACACAAAGAAGAAGCATCTACATGGATCTGCCACTCGGAATATCAGCAACAAAAAAATGGATAAATAGAATTTCGAATTTAAACAAAGATAAAAAAGACAAGATAGAACGCAAATTCATAAAAGAATTAGAGAGAGCTGAGAAAGCAAAAGAAGAATTCATTAAAAGAAATAAACACAAAAAAGTAGGAATAATTGTAGATACACCATATATAGGTAGCATGTGTTCATTTCTTAGAGAGACAGGATTTGATATAGAGCTCATAATAACAAAGGACAGGTCATTTGGTGGGAAAGAGATTGTTGAAAAACTACTTGAATATCATGAAATGATAAGTGATAAAATTCATATTGAAGAAACCCCAACTCTAAATCAGATAATAGATAAAGTTAAAGAGTGCAACATTGATGTTCTTATAGGGTCAGACAATGACTTATCATTCACCAAAAAAGATTTAGAAGATACCAGATTAACTGATTTGAAAACATTCACGTTCGGGTTTCCTTCATTTGATAAACACTATACTAAAAAAGATAGCAGTTTCTTATTTTACGAGGGATTCATTAATTTTGCAAAAGAGATTACCGAACACATAGAAACAGACAACAGAATGATGCGATTATTGTACCATCAGCAAAATAAGCAAAAGTAGTCATTTCCTTTTTATTTTATGACATATTTGTTGATTATCTGTATGGATGAATGGTTTTTAGTATTTCTTCTTCATCAGAATGTTTAAAGTATGAAGTATAAATTCCATCGCAATTTACATTTTTCATACAATCCTTACAAATAGAGACTTTGCTTCTGTTTCCATGATGAGAAGAATAAAATTTATCTTCGAAAGCCTCTGATATATAATATATACCTATTTTTTCTAAATCAAGATATGATTTTTCAAACCCATAAACAGAACATAATGGAAGACCATCATAGAACATATTAAGCTTTTCACTCCCATAAATCATTGCTTTACTAATAGCATCAACAGCAGAAACATAATTGGGGATTATGCCAGAATATTTCTCTGCATTTCCAGTTGGCTCGACAATATTCAACTTGATATTCTCTACACCTACTTCATTCAAAAAATCAATAATCTCTTCCAAATAACCTAAATTCACAGAATTAACAACCAAGTGAACAAGAGTAGGAATCTTATTCGTTACGAGATTAGTTATTCCTTTCAAAGAACTACCGTACAGATTAGTCTGCGTTATTTTCTTTACGTCTGAAGGAATATGAGAATAGAAACTTATCTGAACAAAATCAAGCCCGTAAGATAACAATTTATGGAATAAATCTTGATTGCCTAACAGAGAAGCATTAGTAGCCAAAGCCAAGCGAAGGTTACTTTTCTTTACAAGGCTACACATTTTGATAAAATCTTTATGAATCGTGGGTTCTCCACCAGTCAAAATAACCATCTCAAGACCTAATGATTTTGCTTCATTAAGTCTTTTCTGAAAACTTTGAATATCATAAGAAGAATGGTTGATAATATCACCATGTTGATGATGCCAGCAAAAAGTACAATTCTGGTTACACTTATAGTGAAGCTTTATGAGTCCCTTTTTATAACAGAATTCCTTCATTGCTATCAGGAAAAGTGAAAGAATTTATAAAAGTATTTTTGTAGATTAAGGCTCTAAGACTAAATGCTTTTGGCTATCCAAACAAGATGTTTAGCCTTTTTGCCAGATACTATACAAACATCAGTATCTTTAGGAGTTTCTTCATCTCCAAATGGCACGCCACAAACAACACCACCGCCAGTTTCTGATTTTAGTACGTCAGCATATTCCTCACCATCTAGATCCATGGAACAAAAAGGCGCAATCACAAAACCCTTATGCTCTCGTAGAACATCCTTGGCTTCTTTAAGCGAATTAACACGTCTGGTCTTCTCAGAA
>CAZOXV010000190.1:0-2794 GCA_964583935.1 uncultured Methanosarcinales archaeon
TGATAAGCAACCTCTTTTCTGGAGTGAAACGAGTGGTGGAGACGCTACAAGCGTATATGTTTCCGCTGACTCCTGTGTAAGGATGAGAGTGACAGCAAACGCCGATGATTATGTTATTAGACAGACAAAACAGAGGTTCAACTATCAACCTGGAAAATCACAGCTTATATTTATGACATTCTACAGTCCTCAAAGCGATGGAGCAACTTGTAGAATTGGTGGCTTTGATGGAACAGGAACGAATAATCTAACACCAAACAACGGTATCTTCTTTGAGTGTGATGGAGGAGTCAGTTGGAATATTGCTAAAAATGGTGTGATAACGGAGTCAGTTCCTCAATCGGCTTGGAATGTTGACAAGCTTGATGGAACAGGACCTAGTGAAGTAAATCTCACATCTTCTGCTGCTCAAATTCTTGTGATTGACTATGAGTGGTTGGGTGCTGGTAGAGTTCGTGTTGGATTTGTAATTGATGGTCTTATTGTTTATTGTCACTACTTCAACCATGCAAATAATCCTGATTTTAGCAGTGTTTATATGAGAACACCAAATCTTCCTTTGAGATATTCAATACAATCAGACGGTTCTACTTCAGCCACAATGGATCACATATGTAGTACTGTTATAAGTGAAGGTGGACAACAGGAGACTGGTATTTTGAGAAGCGTTGATACTGGAACAACACACGTGGATGCTGATGATGCTAACACGACATATGCTGTTGTAGGTATAAGATTGAAGAGTTTATATAAAGATATAACAGTTCTTCCTGAATTCTTTAGTATGATAAACGAGACTGAAGACGATTTTAGATGGAGTCTTCATCTCAATCCAACAATAGATGGCACTTTCAATTATGAAGATGTCTCAGATAGTGCCGTTCAGAAAGCTGTTGGAGCAACCGCCAATACCGTCTCTGATGATGGGTCTCTTATAGATAGTGGTTATGTTGTTGCTGGTTTTAATGCTGGTGGAGCTATCAATAGGAAATTTGTCACAAGCTTGAGAATGGGTTCTTCTATAAATGGTGATAGAGATACAATTGTTTTATGTGTTACACCTTTGACGGCGGGCGCTGACATACACGCGAGTTTGACATTCAGAGAATTGTTGTAATATTATCATCAAATTCTTTAGTATAAATACAAGTAATCATTAGGAGAATATTTGTATGGAAGAAAATAAAAAGCTTCTTTATGAGAAGATTGCTAACATTAGCGAAACTAAAAGTCAGCTTCAAGAAGAGAATGAAATTCTCAAGAAACAAATCAATGAATATCATGACAATATCTTTGATGACTTTTGTGAATTTGTCAATGTGCTTATGGAAAAAGCTGACTTCAGTAAAGAAGAAATAGACGAAGGTATATTTGGCGAGCAGCCAAGAGAAAAGCAAATGGCAAAATTCTTTATCAAGGCTATAAAAGATAGAGCTTCTAAAGAGGGAATTGACCCAAAGGAAGTAGTAAGAAATATCTCAGCAATGTTGAGGGTATTTTAATTATGAGCAGAGCAGAACATAAAAGTAATGTTGACACTATTTTATCATATATACTTATTAAGAAATTAGTAACTCCAATAACTAGGAGTAAAGGATACCAATTAGGTTTGGTTAATGCTGCTGGTAAAGTTATTAGAGAACCTAAGACAGATAAAGAACATGAAGCTTTAACACTGGCAGATAGATTGGTTTATAAGCTAAAGAGATTGCTTGGAAGCAAACTTCTAAACCTTAACAATTTTCTGTATCTCCAGACAATAAACAATGATTTCTATAACAAGCTTGTTGTTAGAGGAACTATCAAACAGAGGGCAGAGATAAAGAGAATAGCTAGAGATGTTCAGGGAATAAAAGAGAAGTACAACTTAGAAACAGAAGAAGTGATTTACTCCATTCTGAAAGAGGAATTAGAACAGGAATTTTAATATGCCATCCAAATTTCAACAACCATACGACAGAAAGAAGATAGAAACTCAGAGAGCCTTAATTTCTGATTTGAATGATGAAATAGGTGCTCTTAATGATAAGATGAGGGGTGTTACCGATCCTGACTTGAAGAAGGCTATAAAATCAGAGATTGACGCTAAGAAGATTAGAATAAACTCTATAAAGAAAGGTCAACCAGTCAAACCAAGAGCTGCTGCTTTTGCTTTTGAGGAATCTCAGAATTTGAAAGAAGGTCTTGATGATATAAAAGACAAGTGGGTTGAAAAGATTACCAAGAGAGGTAGAAGCAAATCAGAGGTTTCAGATTTTGCCAATGAACAAGTGAGAAAGTTGGAAGATAGATATGGTGATGATTATGGTGCTATTGTTGGAACTTTGAAAAAAATTCTATCAAACAAGTACGATGTTTCTCTTGACGAGGAAGCACAAGCAGCTATAACTACAAGTACAGTCGGATCACCAACAATGTCAACAAGTGATGGTGGAACAGAACCGGCTGTGTATGGTAGTTCTCATATCCACGCAAAACATATGGGAACTTTCTCACGTAGAGGTGGATATAAACCACCAAAACCTTTCAGTAGAACTGGTGGTTACAAAAAGAAGAAGAAAAAGAATAAAACTCGTAAAGAGTTTGTTGAGTATTACTTTGAATCGGAGGAATAAGAATGCCAAATCCAAAAGACTATTCAAGCAAAGATAAGTGGATGAGTGCTTGTATGAGTAAAGTAGAGGGAGATGAGGGGAAGCCACACGACCAAGCTGTAGCGCAATGTTTGAGTATGTGGGAGAGAAAG
This sequence comes from uncultured Methanosarcinales archaeon, assembly GCA_964583935.1. Lineage (GTDB taxonomy): Archaea > Nanobdellota > Nanobdellia > Woesearchaeales > CAZJJJ01 > CAZJJJ01. The sequence continues at coordinate 2,747 of CAZOXV010000190.1, forward strand.
AACGAATCATTCAAAGAGTTTATTGATAATTATCTAAGTGAAGAATAA
>CAZOXV010000191.1:0-2775 GCA_964583935.1 uncultured Methanosarcinales archaeon
TAAAATCCTAATAAAGAAAAGCTAAGCCCGACAAAATACCAAACGCAAAAACCCCGCCGTTTTACGGGCGAGGTTTTTGTTGAACTTTTAAGTTGTTCTAAACTTTTCGATTCGTTTTACCTAATCTTGTTTCTAAAACTATACGACCTAATGGCTTATTAGTTCTCAGAATTCAAGAAGATAGGATCAGATTCGAAGATATCCATGTTGAAGTCATATTGCTCATTTCCAGCACCTCCTTCTACAACGTCCTCATCATTCCACTGAATATCAGTTAGATCAATTTGGACGAATTCATCAGCATCAGCAGTGTAGTTGATAGTAATTGTGAAGGTTTCTGTTTCACCTTCTTCAATTTTCCATGTACTTACTCCTGCATCATCTGCTGTTGAAGATATTGTTTCTGCTGCTGTACCTCCTACACCATTAAGTGTATAAAGGTGTCCGTCTTCTGCGCCAGTCTCTACAACATCATCAATGTAAATGTCACCACCAAATGCAGTTACATCAAATTCATATGTGAATTGAGCCTGCTCATTTTCTCCGGCACCACAAGTACCATCACAAGAAAGTGTCTTTTCTCTGTCTACTTCAACGTTGTCAACCATAATTCCAACTGAGTACAGACCATGATCTTCACCTATAGCAGATCCAGTTCTATCACCGTCTGCTAGATCATCACCCGCTTCATCTTCTATATCCCAATCTTCAATCTCATCTTCAGTAATTTCTGCTTTAAGTGTTGTTCCTTCTTCGAAATCAGCGTCAATTTCTTCAAAGTCAACCTCAACTGTGAACACATAAGTGTCTCCCGCATCAAGCGTAAGGTCAAGGTCGTCAAATGTTACAGGAACATCTGTTGCGTCTTCTGAAGTGATGTTTTCTGAACCAACCTCATCACCGTCCATAAACAGGTATGCAGATGAGATTACGTCGTTAAGATCATCTTCGTCTGTAGTAAAGTCAACTACAAGATCGTCAATTTCAAGATCGGAATCACCTTCAACTTCAACTTCAAATGAAAGTACTTCTTCTCCGTCAGTTTCATCATTATCGTCAACCTCAATTACATGAGATTCGTTGACGTAATCATCATCACTAAGAGAAACTTTCATTTCTGCGTTAGCTGCTGATGAGAAAGTTTCGAATGAGAATTCTCTTCCTACTTCCATATCATCTCCAGCATCACTAGTTGTGATAACCGCACCTTGAGCATCTTCAAATCTGATGCTGTCAAGTGCTACTGACCAATCTATTTCTTCGTTATCTGAATCAAGATTTCTGATTCCTGAAACTGCTACAAGTAGGTCACCCTCTTCTTCTTCTTCAATAACAACACCTGAATCAAGTGTTAAACTTTTTCGGTAGCTATTATCATCGTCGAATTCATCGGCGTCAACTCTTGCAACTTCGTCTCCGTCAAACCATACAGAAACTTCTTCTGCATAATCTTCAAAGTCATCATCTTGGTCTCCAGCTCCAGTTACCATATCAAAGTCTAGAGTAATTGCTCTAATAGCAATATCAGATCCTTCTGCTGCTTCAACTTCATATCCAGCTACAACTACATCTTCTTCATCTTCTCCAACTTCTTCGTTGTTGTAACTTGAGATGAATTCAACATCGTCGATGTCTCCAGCTCCACCTCTCAATGTAACTGAGTCATCTTCATCTGAATCATCTTCATCTGAATCATCATCTCCGACTGTTTGACACATATCTGAGAAATGATTTTGTGAAATTGGACCGTAGTATCCTGTTGCCCCAGCAACTCCCATTTCATTCACTTGGTATGAAGCAAGTGCTTCTTGTGTAAGGCTACCGAAGTATCCTTTTGAAACACCAGCTGGGATTGTTAGGTATCCTTCGTCAATAAGGATGTCTTGTAATGCAACTACTGAAGCACCAGTCTTTCCTGTTGTGAAAGAAGATTCTGCTGCAACTGTACAGTAATCAGCTGATCCTGTAGTTGTAGTAGTTGTTCCTAAAGCGTCTCTAGCTGCGTCTGCGTTTTCTGAAGGAATAACTCCAATAGAAATAAGCAACTCAACTAGCTCGCTTGATGTTAGAGCATTAGCTGCTGGTACTGCTACACCTACGAATAGGGCGATAGCAACAACAACACCTGCTCCTTTTGCGATTAAATTTTGCATAATTATTTTTAATTTTTAAGTCTTAAGTTATGAGTCGATCCGTTAACTTTTAAATTTGTGGATCTCCTCGGACTAATTTACTAATAAACGTTTACTAATAACACGATGGGTCCAATACCCCATCTCAGTTTCTATCATGACTGTCATTCGGGAATTTACCGCGTATGGGCGCGGCAGACATTTCTGTCTGATTGCTTGTAATCTCCATCTCAAAAAAGTTTTCGACAAACTTGTTTTGAGTTTTGGATTCTTTGTTACTGTCTTTGTCTGTCTTTTCTGTCGTTCATTTTTGCTGTGCGTATTTTCAAAATACAACAGGCAAAAAATCGGGATTGATCATCCTTTCTGTAAAAGTAGTTACAACGTTTACGATGCTTAACCGTATTTAATTGTAAATGTTCACTTCGTTCCGAGTTCGCCAATATAAGCGATCTTCTCAACCGATCTGTATGTCTATATTATAAGCCCATTTACATTGCTGTAAAGTAATTATGTGGATAACTTTATTTTTAAGCATTTTTTCAGCAAAAATAAATTATTTATCCAGTCATTACCCTATCGATGGACGTTGAGATATTAACAAAAAATCTTTAATATCTCAACACCTACCAATAGTTTTTTG
>CAZOXV010000192.1:0-2769 GCA_964583935.1 uncultured Methanosarcinales archaeon
AACATCAAGGACAGAGAAGTAACATTATTTCTTATTGCTTCGATAACATTTCTAATTAGTTTTCAAGCATTGAGTAGTCTTTTCACCACAATTGCCTTTGGTTGGGAAGCAGTTTCTACTTTTTTTGGCTTGATGAATGTTTTTGTAGCGCCAGCAGCAGCAGTTGTTGCAATAAAAGCAATACTAGGCATTGCTCAAAGATAAAACATCAAATTTATTTTTTATTTTTTATAAATTAAGTGTTAATATTTTTGTTTTTAAGTAAAAATTCTTAGAGAAGCTTTAAAAGATATAATGTCTGATGAATATTAAAACAAAAGGGGGTGTAGTTTGAATGTTTGAAACTGATATTGATTTTTTGTTTGATAATCCTGAGTTTCAGAAGGAAGAAAATGTTGCTGAGATTCTCTTGAATCGATTCAAATATAAACCAAAGAAATCTGGTTATATTTGATTTTCTTTTTTTACTGTTGTTGATGGATTGGTCATTTTTATAAAGAAAAGGATACATTTATCGATATAGTATATATTGGGTGTGCATTAAGTATTATTATTTATGTGACTTCCAGTTTTGCATGAAACGTACTAAGTTAATTAATACAATTGAATTAAAGAGATTAATTTCGCACAATTTTAGGACTGAATATGGTATTGGCGAGAATGAGACTGACTTTGGATATATTCTTTCAGAAGATAAACAAGCTGGTGATTCAGAGACTTAGTTATATCTGAAGTACCAGTGCACTACCAATGCTTTCCCCAACAAGATTTCTAATGGAATTGAGATAGTAGAGAACATATCTCTCTGTCTTCGTACAGTCTTCCATTCTTTTCATTATGTCTTCAAAAAGCTCGTTAATTTTTGTGGCCATCACAATTATTTTCTGATTATCGTGTTTGTAATGAACCTCATAGAAAGATCTTAGAAGCTTATTCACTTCAGTAAATAAGCTTTTAGTTTCATCTGAGCAATCTAGCGGTAATTCTTTTTCAAGAATGTTTTTCATCATATCTCTATAGTTATCTGCTATATTCTCAAGAAGTCCAATAATGGTACTTACAGAGTTTGTCTTTGCATAGTTTCCATAGCCATACTTGCTTAGAAGTCGCTCACAGAAAGCAACTAACTGATTGTTAGTTTCTTCCATTATCATTACTGATCTGAATGCTTCTTTCTTTTTTGTATTGAACACTTCATATGTGCTCTCTGCCATTGAAAGAGTTACAAGGAACGTTCTTCTGAGGGCGGATTCAAACTCTTGTTCAACGACCTGAGAAATACTTCGTATGACACAATAGTTTCCTCTTTGTTCCATCACAGTATAACCAATAAAGAATTTTATCATCCTTTGTATGGCATTCATCTGGCCGTGGTTTCCAAAGACTATCTTTACTTCATCATACCCGCTTTTGTATATAGACTGCAAATACCACGCGATAGTTTTTTCGTCAAAGCCAGTAATATCAATCTCAATCTTCAAATTTGATATTGCCTTTTCTGTGGATACAATGAGATTTTTGTCTTTTTCCTCGATATTAAGTTCGTCTCCTTTTTCAAGATTAAACTTTTTTGCCCATTTTATTGGAAGAGAAATAGTTAAAGATGTATTCCCATGCTGCACAATTTTGCGCTTCATAACCACCAACCCATTATTAATGTTGTTTTCAGTATATATAAAACTTCTTATGATGTAGTTATGCTAAAAATACACATTTTGAAATAAGTATATACAATATGTCAATCACATATATATCTTCATTTGTACTAACTTTCTTTGAGGTGGTTGGTATGTTTAAAACATTGGTTGATCCTTTGTTTGATGACTACAACGAAAATAAAGAAGTTTTAAGTGCTGGAGAAGAGCTCTTAAAGAAAGCAAAAATTGAGCCAAAGGAAAGCTTGGCTCTTTGATTTCATTTTTATTCTTTATGTCTTGCCATCTCTCACTTTTTGTTGAAAATTCTTGTCGTAATAATTCCTACACGGAAATGGATTGTAAAGACAACAAAATAGATAATTGTGGTTTTAAAAATAATTTCAATGTCGAAATTATCCAGAATGGCGTGTTTAAAACTTGTAAGATTTGATTAAAACATTCAATCTTTATTCTGAAGGTAGCCAGCTTCAATAGATTTCTTAAGATGGCCCGAATCAAGCATCTCCAAGCCTTCTAATAGCTCTTCTTCAAGCCACAAGTTAACTATCCTCTCGTCTAAACATCCATCTGATACAAAATTATATGCGTCTGAAAGGGTTTCAGCACCACTCACTTTCCTGATATATTTGTACATGCCAATGTAGTTTTCAATCTGTTCTCTCTCAAGCAATGATGCCTCCAGAAAACCATTTTGATTTTCTATAAGACCTGCAATAAAATAGTCTAAGCGTATAGATTTTTCTTTTACAGCACTCGATGTAACAAAATCGTATGCGCTTTCCATGGATTCACAAATAACTTTAGCATATGATCTTTCGGAAATTTCTTCAAACCACTTCTTGTCCATGTGAAAAGTGTTGTTTTCATACATTAAAACGTGTCGATTTAACTGATACCTGAAATGTACCAAAAACGTATACTGGTCTAAGTCAGTCGGCATAATGCCAGAACAGCATGATATACCTCCAAAAAACCACCTAAAATCATATCTTTTGCCGTATAACCCCCCTTCCACACTGGAAACACCTTAAACTGGTTTGTCGGGATAATCTCATAATATGTCCGATGATGCCGACTGTGTCATGATGATCCCAGAAAACGCCATTTTTTC
>CAZOXV010000193.1:0-2685 GCA_964583935.1 uncultured Methanosarcinales archaeon
AGCTAAAAGCATTCTTACTGGGAGAGGTGGAATGACTTCTCATGCTGCTGTTGTTGCACGTGGTATGGGTAAATGCTGTGTTGCAGGATGCGGTGCATTGAAGATTAACGAAGAGGAGGGCTTTTTTGAAGTTGCTGGTAAGAGATTAAGACAAGGTGATATTGTATCTCTAGATGGTGCAACTGGCGAAGTTTTTGTTGGTAAAATTCCTGTAGTTGATCCTGAGGTTAGTGGTAATTTTGCAAAGATAATGGAATGGGCAGATTCTGTGCGAAGGCTTAAGGTTAGAGCAAATGCCGACACTCCAAAAGATGCAAGTAAAGCAATTGAGTTTGGTGCAGAAGGCATAGGACTTTGCAGGACAGAACACATGTTTTTCGAAGAAGACAGAATTGGCGCAGTAAGAGAGATGATTCTTTCCGATGATGAAGCAGGAAGACGTAAAGCTCTTGAAAAACTTCTTCCTTTCCAGAGAGAAGACTTTGAAGGTCTGTTTGAGGCAATGGGTGAGAGGCCTGTTACCATAAGATTATTGGATCCTCCACTGCACGAGTTTTTGCCAAATGATGAATCACAGATAAAGGCGCTTGCTTTAACAATGGATGTTTCTGTTGATGCTTTGAAAGAGAAGATAGAATCCTTGCATGAAGTAAATCCTATGCTTGGTCACAGGGGTTGCAGACTTGCCATAACTTATCCAGAGATAACCGAAATGCAAGTTAGAGCAATAATCGAGGCAGCTATAGAGAAGAAGGTTAAGCCAGAAATCATGATTCCATTGGTTGGCTTTGTTGAAGAGTATAGATTCCTAAAGGGTGTAGTTGAAAAGACCATTGCTAAAGTTTTTGAAGCAAAAGGTACAGAGATTGAGTATCTTGTTGGAACTATGATTGAGGTTCCTCGTGGTGCATTAACTGCAGACTTGATTGCGCAGGAAGCTGAGTTCTTCTCTTTTGGTACAAATGATCTTACACAGATGACCATGGGTTTCTCAAGGGATGATGTTGGCAAATTTGTGTCTATATACCAAGAGAAAGGAATTATCGAGCAGGATCCTTTTGCAGTACTAGACCAACAGGGTGTCGGTAAGCTTGTAAGAGGCGCTGTAAAGAAAGGAAGAGAAGCGAGATCCGATTTGAAATGCGGGATTTGTGGTGAGCATGGCGGTGAGCCAAGTTCTGTTGAATTCTGTCATAATGTTGGTCTTGACTATGTCTCCTGTAGTCCTTTTAGAGTTCCTGTAGCAAGACTAGCAGCTGCACATGCAGCGCTCAAAGAAAAGCAGTGAATCGCTGCTTTTTTTTCTCATTTTTTCTTTTTATATAATTTAGATTAGTTTTTTATATTTCTCTGTAGTTCCTGAAAGTATGACTGATGAGAAATATTATAGAATTGGCAGATTGTTTTCTATGTACTTAGATGCATCTGTAAGATTCAGAGAAATTTATGATGAATTTGAGCAAGGTACTTTGTCATATTCTACCATTGAAGATGATACGCATCAACCAAGGGCTTCTTATCAAGATGGTGGTTTTTTTTTCAAGCTGAAAGAGTTTGCGCATTCAGCACGCAAAGTTGAAACTTTAGACGGTTTAGAGGGTTCTCTTTGCTGGATTATTGAAACCGCATGTTCAGATATTTTCCATAATCTTACAATCGTAAGAGAATCACTCTACCAATCGCATAGAAATGATATTGAAAAAAACAAATTAGAGGCTTGCTTGATTAGAGATAATAAGTCTTATGGTAACGAGGACATAAGAAAATCTTTAGATACAATACTAGAAAGCGATGCACATACAAAAAACAAGATTCCTGATATCTTGGAAGATATAAAAAAGGTTAAAGAGATTCCTAAAGATATGTTCAGGCACCTTTTATACCTTGAGAAAGATAATCATTTCATAATGTATGCGATATACACTGGACTTGATAAAATTAAAGAGTTATATGGAAACGAATATGCTGACAGTTTGATTGACAATTTATATTCTTGTGATGAAACGGGTTTCAAAATAAAAATGCGAAATTCTTTCTTGTCTAAAGGCTATTTTGATGAAGCTGAAAAATTAGACAATGAGCTATTCAAAAAAACTAATAATAAAAAATAAAAAATTTTCATTTCCTGTATATTCTTTGTATCACAACATCTTCAACTGGCCAGTCTGCCATTCCAAACTTAATTGATGTATCAACGTTAGCAATTTGATCAACTACGTCCATGCCTGATGTTACTTTTCCGAAGACAGCATATCCAAACCCTTGCGATGATGTATCTTTGTGGTCCAGGAAACTATTATCTGCATGATTGATGAAAAACTGTGATGTTGCAGAATCAACCACGGATGTTCTTGCCATTGCAATGGTTCCTCTCAAATTTTTCAAGCCGTTTGTTGCCTCATTCTTAATAGGAGCTCGTGTTTCTTTCTGTTCGCCTTCTTGCGTAAAACCTCCGCCCTGTACCATGAAGTCTTTTATAACTCTGTGAAATATTGTGTTATCATAGAATCCATTATCCACATATTGAAGAAAATTATCTACTGTTATTGGTGCTTTTTCTTTATCCAACTCAACTTCTATGTTTCCTTTGTTTGTTTCTATCACAACCACATTTTCTCCAGCAGTATTCTGGTCATTATTGTTATTCTCCATTTCAGTACATCCTCCTAATAAACTGGCAGCAAC
>CAZOXV010000194.1:0-2652 GCA_964583935.1 uncultured Methanosarcinales archaeon
TTTAGGACTTGGGTATTCTATAGATAAAAAAATTGATGGAAAAGCAAAAAATAAGTTACAAAAACTAAATGCATTATCAAAAAGAATATACAGAGAATATAAAATATTATATACCAAAATAATCAAACAGACAACATGGAAAGCTATCTTAGAATTCTAGACAAAATACTTACAGAAGGCAAATGGAAACAAAATAGAACAGGAATAGATACAATCTCCATCTCGGGAACAATGTTCGAGCACGATATGGATGAAGGATTTCCCCTTCTCACTACCAAAGAGATGCGACCAGAAGGGATACTATCGGAGCTGGAATTCTTCATAAAAGGAGTTACAAGCAAAAAATGGCTTAGAGAAAAAAAGAATCATATCTGGGATGACTGGTGTAACTCTGACGCTCTCAAAGATTATTCATTTTCATCAGATAATATAGAAGAAGAATTTAAAGAAATTATGAACAGATTTGAGAATCTAGAATACAAACCATTAAAACGCGTAAAACGAGTTGTAGATGAATCCAAAGAATATTTCGACAATCAACTAAAATTGGTTAAAGAACCAGATAGCACTTTACTAAACAATGTGCGCAAAATAGCACAATATATAGAAGACGACTTAGGACCTATATATGGGTGGCAATGGAGACATTTCGGTGGTCATTATAAGACACACGAAGAATCGCTAAGTCCTCAACATGAAGATTACTCAGGAGAAGGCGTTGACCAACTTGAAAATATAGTTAATGGCTTAAAAGATAATCCGGAAAGCAGACGACACATTTGTTCCGCATGGAATCCGAAAGATATTGCAAGAATGGCACTACCCCCCTGTCATTATGGATTTCAAGTTTTGAGCGATGGTAAAAATTTAGATTTAATATGGCAGCAGCGCTCTGTTGATACTCCCTTAGGACTACCATACAATATCGCTAGCTATGCAGCTATGCTTCACTTATTAGGAAAAGAAACAGGATATACTCCTAACAAACTCATTGGCCAACTAGGAGATGTTCACATATACAAAAATCAATTAGATGGCGTAAGAGAACAACTAGGGAGAAATCCAAGAGAACTTCCAAAAATAGTAACAGATGACTTCAAGTCTATTTTTGATTGGAAATATCAAGATACGAGGATAGAGAATTACAATCCACACCCAAAGATTAGGTTTGAGATTGCTGTTTGATAACGGTGAAAATCATGGAAATGGATAAACATTATTTTATAACGTTTGAAGGTATAGATGGTTCAGGCAAAGACACACAAATATATAAGCTAGCTGAATTAATGAAAGAAGATAGAAATGATTTCTATGGTAACAAATACTCCAATATATGGATTACAAGAGAACCAACAAAGATTACAGACTCAGGAAAAGAAATATCAAGATTACTTAGAACAGAAAATCTCTCTAAAGAAGTTGCTACAAAATATTTTGTTGCTGATAGGCTTGAACATACTAAGATGATTAAAGACTTCTTAAGCCATTCTGAAGTACTTTCCTCAAGATATGGATTTTCTACCTTGACATATCAATATACTCAAGGGATGGATTTTGATGAGCTATACAGAATGCACAAATATGGCGAACCAGATGGTGCACTGATCCCTGATGTTACATTATTATTTGATTTGAGCGCAGAAGAAGCGGCAAAAAGAACTGCAGGGAGAGATTCGGAAAAAGAATTCTTCGAAGAATTAGAGTTTCAAAAAAAAGTTAGGGAAGATACGCTCTGGTGCGTAGATAAACTTAGAGAATATGATGGAAGAAAAATCATAGTTATAAATGCTGACCAATCAATAGACGAAGTAACGCAAGAAATGTACGATAAACTCAAGCATGTTTTACTATAAAACATAACAAAAAAGAAATAAAAAACTTTAGAACTAGAAAATCAATCTTCAGAATCTTCAACTTTCTCAGAGGCGAAGAAGTCACTTAGCTGTTTTGAATTTATCATTGCATTATACGAAATCTCTGGCAATTTTTGCACCTCTCTCTTCATAAAAAAAGACATTTCTCGACGACAAAAAAAGAGGGTGCTCTGAAAAAACGACAGAGCAAACCCTACATCATAAAAACTCTCCTACGTAAAAAATGTCTAAAAAAAAGCCTCACAAAATTCAGCTTTCACACTAATAGATTCTGGAGCAAATCATATATAAATAATGTTGGCATATAAAATACATATTAAAAAATATATATTGCAACACGTATTTCCATGACAAGTTATTGCCGTCTTTCTCCCGGCTCTTTTCGATTAATCAAATTAATCTCCTCGTCTCTTATAAGATCCCCGGAGGCAGGATTAATTCGTATATTCACAGTTGAAAACGAGCTAGTTAGAAAAGTTATATTCCAAACCAAAGAAGAATCAATATTCTGTAAAATAACAATCGTCTTAGAGGGAAGCACAGCATATTTCTTACCCAAAAGATCTTTAGCCCTATCAATAGCGTCATCCATCTCAAAGGTAACCTCATTAGGTTCAATCTTCTTGATGCTAGTATCGGGTTTCTGAAAAACATCTGCTTCAGGGACAAGTGTTACTTTCTCACCTGAAACAACAAAAGAAGTCATTTTTGCATTATCTTCATCGAAATAACCGACTTGCAGATCAGCAAGGTTGTCATTGTCATACATTACAAAAAC
>CAZOXV010000195.1:0-2639 GCA_964583935.1 uncultured Methanosarcinales archaeon
TTGCACATCATATCTGCCATCTCTTGTAGACGCTTATTGCAAGCAACACCACCACCCAACAACAATTCTTTCTTATCACAATGGGCCATAGCTCTTTCAGAGACCTCAAGTAGCATTGAAAAAGCAGTCTCCTGAACAGAATAACACAAGTCTTCTCTAGGAATTCCATTTTTATATTTACTTTTAATATTCGTCAGTATTCCACCAAAGGAGACGTCCATCCCTTTAACAACATAAGGGAGTGAAACATAATTATTCGATTTCAAGGATTCTGCATAAATCTTAGGTCCTCCTGGAAATCCAAACCCAAGAAACCTTGCAAATTGATCAAGAAAATTCCCAATGCCAATATCCAATGTTTCTCCAAAAATTCTGTATCTCCCAGACTCAAAGTCTATGACTTGAGTGTTGGCACCTGACGCATATAAGAAAACTGGATCTCTAGTGCCTGTAAGCATTCGCCCTATCTCAAGATGGGCAATACAATGATTAACACCAATAAGAGGAATTGAATTTATCGAAGCGAGAGAACGCGCTGCAATAGCACCAATTCTAAGCGTATGCCCCATACCTGGAGAGTCGGAATATGAAATAAGGTTAATATTGGATATGCTGACTTTTGCAGTTTCAATAGCTTTTTGTATCACGGAATCACATACCTTGACATGATGCTCTGAAACCTTGATAGGGATAAGACCGCCTTCATCCGTTGTGAATGTCTTCTTCTCGTTGGAAAGGATTTTTGTCCCATGAATCACCGATGCACCAAATGTATGCGCTGTTGATTCAATCCCAAGTACATAGGTATTAGCGAGGTTCATAATTATAAAAAATATATGATCAATTAAATTTCTATCGGAAAAAAGTCACACATGATAAATTTAAACATGTTTTTCTGATTAACAAATTTTTTATAGGATATAATCAATGCAAGCGACCATGGCAAAAATAGAACTTACCAACGTAAAACTAGAAGATTATGCAAAAGTTGTCGGCAATGAAGAGATTGAGAATCTAAAAAGAATTGCTAAAGAATCAAATGCTAAAAGAGTATTTATGGTCAATTCTACAAAAGATGGTGGTGGAGTTGCTGTCTTGCTGAGCAGTATTATACCGTTACTAAACAACTTGGGTATTGAAACTCACTGGCTAGACATCAAAGGAGATTCAGAGTTCTTCGAAGCCACTAAATCTTTCCATAATGCTATGCAAGGAGAAGATATTGAGGACATAACAGAGAGAATTCAAGCATACAAGGATTTCTATTCAAACAGATTCTGGAGTTATAACCAACACTTGATTGATATGATAGAGAACTTGGGTGAAGGAGATATAATTGTCATACATGATCCACAACCACTCCTGCTCATAGAAATGAAAAAGGAAAGCAAATCCAAATGGATTTGGAGAAGTCACATTGATACAAGTAAACCAAATGAAGAGCTATGGGGCTTTGTTTCAAATCTGGCAAAAAAATATGATGCACGTATAGTTTCAAAGGAAGAGTTCAAACATGGAGATATGGATTGGGTTGTAATTCCGCCTTCGATTGATCCGTTAGCAAAGAAGAATATATCTATGGATATAGATGAGATGAAGGACATTCTTGAAAAATTCAAGATTTCCGCAGATAAGCCAATAATATCACAAATATCTCGACTTGATAAATGGAAAGACCCTGTCGGAGTTATCGATGTCTTTAGAAAGGTTAGAGCAGAACAAGATTGCTCATTAGTCCTAGTATACGACGGTGCCTCTGACGATCCCGAAGGAGATATGATGCATCAAATGGTTATGGAGAATATTGAAGGACCATACTCAGACGACATACATCTTGTTCGAGGTGACATGGAAGACGTTGTTAATACTTTCCAGAGCATGGCATCTGTTGTTTTACAAAAGTCGTTGAAAGAAGGTTTTGCACTGACTGTTTCTGAAGCACTTTGGAAAGCCACGCCTGTTGTAGCCTCAGAAGTTGGAGGTATACCACTCCAAGTGATTAATGGGAATAATGGGTATCTAGTAAAACCATATAACTTGAATGAGAAATCAGATGAAAGGCGTAACCACATAGAAGAAACAGCTAATTCAGTGTTGAACATCATAAAAAATAAAGAAAAAAATAAAGAAATGGGACTGGCTGCAAAAGAGCACGTCCGAAATAATTTCCTAGTGACACGACACGTGAAGGATTACCTAAACCTTTTTACAGAGCTAAATTCACAATAGTTAGTGTCCATTAAGAGAATCATCAAAAATTCTGGATGCTAGCTTGCTTAGTCTGGAACGCTCATTAGCTGTCCTTGGAAGATAGATACTTCCAACATAGTCTATACTATCTCTCTTAAGATACTGTGTGAACGCTTTAATTGTGTCAGTAAAACCGTTCCTGAAATAACCAGAGCCTTTAATATCGTGCTGGAAAGGATCACCTGCAAGAATAACTTTGGTATTCAATCCAGGACGTGTTAATGCGGTCTTCAATGAACCAATCTTGAAATTCTGAGGTTCATCAATTATTATGACACTATTCATGATACTCCTTCCACGCATGTAGCCGATTGGTTTAATTTCCCATTTTTCTGTTTTTATCAGGCTGTCAAAGGAATCACCATCTTGGAATAAGACTCTGGCGTTAT
>CAZOXV010000196.1:0-2583 GCA_964583935.1 uncultured Methanosarcinales archaeon
GGTGGAAGTCGTGAAACATGAAAACAGTCGTCTCAGTTTCATAGAAGGGCTGAAGACGGTAAGGAATCTGGTAGAGAGTCGTCATCCTGACGTAAATGGTCGTCTTTTCGACGAGATGCTCAGCAAACTGGCTCATTACCATTACAACAGAAAGAAGTTCATCCTGCTTGGGCAGGAGAGGGATGTCTATAATCTGCTGATTGAGAATAGCCATAATCCTTTCACAGTTTACCGCTGGTTGCTTCTTGAGAGGATACCTGAAGAGGTTCGATTCCAGTTGAGACAAGGGCAAATAAGCCAAAAGAAAGCCCTTTCTAAAGCCTTTCAAATCAAAAGGGATAAGTCCTCCCAGACGAGGGAAACAATCAAAGAAATCGGCTTAAATTTGGTAAGGGGGCTTTGAGAATGGCTGGGAAAAACTTCGGAAGACCAAACACATCAAGAACCTTGCCTAATGTCTTCAACAAAAAGCAACTTATCAAGCTTTTTTCAGCAATTGAAGAGACTGAGGTGTTTATGGGTTGTATTATTGCTTTGTTTTGTGGCTTAAGAATTAGTGAAGCCTGCAACTTGAAAAAGCAAGATATTGATCTTGAGGCTGAAAAGGTATTTGTCAGAGAAGGTAAAGGTTCAAAAGACAGAGTAGTCATGCTTCCAACAAAACTTAAGCCCTTGCTTGAAAAATGGTTCAACCATTGCAGTTCTGAATATTTTATCTGTACTATTCATAAGAACCAATATCAGAAAGGAGTTTTATCCAGAAAGTTTGCAACTGCATTGGAACAGGCTGATCTCAGGATTGAGAATTTTAAGTCAACATGTGGACAGCAGAGATATGCTTACAGTTTTCATACTTTGAGGCATACTTATGCAACTTATCTCTTGGAGAAAGGAGTCGACCTTTATTATGTGCAAAGGTCTCTAGGTCATACTGATATCCATACAACACAAATTTATGCTTACATCAGCAACAAGGACTTGAAGAGTAAGATTGAGTTGGCATTTGGAAAAGATGAAAAGAAAGAGAAAAAAGGCATAGCAATTGAATCCAAAGACCCAATAGAAATCCTGAAACTAAGGTTTGCTAGTGGAGAGATAACAGTTGAAGAATTCCAAGAGAAGTATGAGATACTAATAGCCCTAAATAACACCCTTAACTCATAAGTAAGATATATGTTATATATGTGGGGAGAAAAACAGGATATTAATTGAATAATTTGTTGTCGGTAACACCCCTGAACACCACCCTTAATCAAGGGTGGACAAAAGAGGGGTTTAAAATAAAGATAAATGACCCCTCTATTTTTAGGGGGGTCATCTAGTTGTTCAGTACTCCATGTAGATACTCAATTACATTACTTCTATCAACAACCTCTCCGAATTTCTTATACTTTGAAACAAGGTTCTTGTTTGTCACAACAAAAAACCAAAGCTTCCCAAATTCCTTATTCAAAGCTTCAACTTTCTTCTGCAATTGCTTCTTGCTTTTCTCATGGACTTTCCCAGTCTCAACTTCAATAGCAAATTTGCTGTCAACAAGAGTAAAAACAATGTCTGCTGTCTTTGTTATTGGAGTCTCAATATCTTGTACATCATTTTCCAGATACTCAGAGATAGCACCTATAAGATAAGCATGGGAAAGGCTTTCATTGTGTCTTGGCTTTATCATAAACTCGCTTGTCTCTTTGTTATTGATACACCACTGATGGCTTTTCTGGAATCCCTTTTCTTCCAGCCAAGATTTCTGTTCATCTGAAAAGTCGCTTGAGTCAATTTGAATCCTATCGCCATATTCTTCCAGAAACTCTTCTTTTTCTGAGATAAGTTGTTCATCTTCTGAAGCTTCAAGAATCTGTTTTTCCCTCCTTAGCTTGTTAATCTCTTCTTGCAATTCTTCTTTTTCTTCTTCAAATTCCTCTAGCTCTTCTTTTTTCTCAGCTTCTGAAATCCATTCGTTCATTGTCTTTACCATATTATACCAATCAGATAGATAAGGAGCTAACGCTTCCTTAGAAAAGTAAGCATCTTCCATTTCATAGTAATGGTGTTTTATATCTGGTAAAGAATGGTCATCTATGCAAAAATCAAGTAATTTTTTTATTTCTGCTCTTTCTTTCTCTATTCGTTCGTTGACTTCTTTCGCTCTTTTTGATGGTGTTACAAAATGGGTTTCAATAAAACTATGGACTAATGAAAATAGCTCCAGAAAAATAAGCAAACAACCTATTCCAACACCTATCCAAAAGAAATATAATGCAACTGTCCGATTCAAAAAAGAGACATACTTCTCGATAACTTCAACAAGAAAACTTAATGCAATAAAAACTCCTGGTATCCAGATTAGTTTTTTATTCTCCATTATCCCATACCCTCGCAAAATCGTCAATGACTCTCTTTCCCGAATAGTTTAGATAGATATCTGTCGTAGTAATTGAACTGTGCCCAAGAATTGCTTGTAGTGCCCTTAGATTTCCACCTTTATGCAAATAGGTGACAGCAAAAGTATGTCTTAAAACATGTGGACTAACTATTTTCATAATCTTTGATCTTTCAGCCACTTTCTTTACATATTTCTGGATAGTT
>CAZOXV010000197.1:0-2577 GCA_964583935.1 uncultured Methanosarcinales archaeon
ATTTTTTATGTTGTTGTAACTACCAATTTGTTTTCTAATTGTCTTTTGTAATATTGCATCCCCAGTATATTTTTCATTTGAGAGAATACTCTGTATTGCTCCAGCATAGTAGGGTTTATTATTCGCTTTCGTTTTATAGCCTTCTTCATTAAGAATAGTAGCTATTTTTTCGTGAGAATATCCTTCTAGATACCAATCGTATATTTTCCTTACAATCTCAGCTTCGATTTCATTGATTATAATATTCTTATTTTCATCTCGATCAAAGCCTAACATTTTTGATGTTACCATATGAACTTTCCCTTCTTTAAAATTGTTTTGATATCTCCATGACACGTTTTGACTATTGTTCTTCGACTCCTCTTCAGCAATACTTGCAAGCATGGAGATAATGATATCGATGCTTGTGTCAAAAGAAGATAGATTATCATTTTCAAAATATATTTCTGTACCACACTTTTTTAGTTCTCTAATAGTACTTAAACAATCTACCGTATTTCGAGCAAACCTAGATATTGATTTAGTGATGATTAAATCAATGCCACCGGCTTTGGCGACTTCGACCATTTGCATAAATTGTTTTCTACCAAAAATATTGGTTCCACTTTTTCCTTCATCCCCATAAACACCGGCAAATTTCCAGTTTGGATTTTTCATAATCATTTTAGTGTATTCGCTAACTTGAACACTAAATGAGTTATGTTGTGTATCTTTATCAGTTGATACTCGAGCATAAGCACAGACTCTTTTAATTCTGTTCTTTCTTTCAAATTCATCTAAGTTAATGATTTGTTCTACGGCCATTTTTTACTCCTAACTCAACTACTCGATATTGAACAGTTATATTTTTGGTTTTGTTACTCACAGCACCACGTTTTATAGGTTTTAAGGTCTCTATGATTTTTTTGTTTTTGTTTAGATACTCTTTACTGATAGGTTTATCTGAAATGATGAAAATCACATCATTTTGTTTGACTGCGATAATGACTTTATAGAAGCTATGTAATATATATTGATTGAGTGAAACATAATTTTTTAAGAAATCTCTTACACCATTCATTCGTTGTGTTCTAACGAAATGATTTGCTTGTAGTTCTTTTTCAGCTTTCAACTCTGCATTGAGTTCCTTTAAAGTTTTCTTTTTTTCTGAGAAAATCTCCTTGTAAAACTCAGGATGCTCATTCATCTTTTCAATGTCAGTGTTAATAATGGTTTTGAGTTCACTTTCCACTTTTTTAATTTTCTTTTCAAGAGATGTTATCTTTGTATCGATATTAGATGAATCTAAAGATGACTCAACAATAGATAAGGCTTTGTTTATGATTTCAGGACTCTCTTTATTAATTTTCTTTAATGAATCTTTAATTGCTAGTTCTAAGGTGTCGTTATCAGTAGGTGTGTTGTCGCAAACATGAGGATCCTTATACCTGTTTTTGCAACTTAAGACTATTCGTTGAGATGGTTTTCTATAATTAAAGTAATGTCTGTTCATTACCTTTCCACACCCACCGCAATAGACTATTCCACTTAATGGGTATTTATTTGAATGTTTAGATTCTTTGTTTGTCTTATGTCTTTTAGTTATAAGTGTCTGTACCAACTTAAATGTCTCCCTTGATATGATTGGTTGATGACTATTTTCTACATAATATTTTGGGACCTGTCCGGTATTAGGAACACTTTTATGTTCTAAGTGATCCTCTGTAAATGTTTTTTGTAAAATAGCGTCTCCACAATATTTTTCATTAATAAGTATGTTCTTAATAGAAGCAGATGTCCAGTGCACAACTTTTCGTCCATTCTTAATGTTTTCTTTCTTTAAAAAAGCTGCAATCTCACCCATGGAATATCCTGCCAAAAACATATTGAAAATCATCTCTATGACTTTGGCTTCCTCTTTATTAAGAATAATCTTTCCATTTTCATCTTTATCATACCCTAAAAATCTCTCTGTATTAATATGGACAATCCCTTTGCTGAATTTCTTTTTATAACTCCATTTAATATTCTCACTAATGTTTCTTGATTCTTCTTGTGCGACAGATGAGAAAACTGTTAGCATCATGTCTACTTTTGGATCATTGGAATAGATGTTTTCTTTTTCAAAGAAAATGGTGACATTAATTTTTCTAAACTCTTTAATGATGGTTAAACAGTCAACTGTGTTTCTTGCAAATCTTGATAATGATTTTGTGAGAATTAAGTCAATTTTGCCTGCCCTTACATCATCAATCATTTTTACAAATTGTTTTCGTTTTTTAATGCTTGTTCCTGATATACCTTCATCAGCATACATACCAGCAAATTCCCAGTCATCATTTTCATTAATTTTTTGAGTAAATTCTCTGATTTGTGCTTGATAGCTATTTAACTGATCTTCGCTATCAGTAGATACTCGCGCATATGCACAAACTCTTAGTTTTCTGATTTCTTTTTTTGTTGCTGGTTGGTTTTGATAATAAAAGTCATGATCTGCATCCATGACTATTACTCTTTTTTCATTCATCGTTTTTATCCTCCTTTGTTCTTACACCATATATCACTCAAAGTGCAATAAATAGCAAGTAGATTATAACT
>CAZOXV010000198.1:0-2540 GCA_964583935.1 uncultured Methanosarcinales archaeon
CCCCTAACATCTTTCCCCATATGCTCCGCAACCTTCTCAACAATATCTTCCCTTTGCCTGTCAGATATTGAAATGTCTTTGGATCTGGCTTCTGCTTCAAGAACACCTCGACGAACTCCTTGCAAATCTTGCTGAACCACTTGCTCAACTCGTGTTTGAGTCTCGGGAGGTACATCTACTTGTCTATTCAAGATTTTACTTGCACCAAAACCTAACGATGCAGCTAAAAGAAAGGCAGCAACTCCTCTAGTCAATCCTTTCTTCTTGCTTAGAAAGAAACCATGTTTTTTCTTTTTTGGTTTCTTTGGTTTCGAAGCAGTATTTGAAGTATTTACTTCAGAAGAATCAGATGTAGAATTATCTACATCAGGTTTTCTCTTGTCCTCAATTTGAAGCATCTTGTCTTCTTCCTCTTGGTGCTGCTTCAAAACTTTAGCAGATTCAAGAACCTTCTTTTCGACAGCCTGTGTATGTGCATCAATCTCATACAAAAACTGGGAGTACTTTAAAACGGTCTGAATCAAGGAGCCTCTTTTTGTCTGCCACTCAATCAAAGAATCAAGACCTTCGTTGACATATCTTAAAGCATCGGGATTGTAATTTGTACCTGGCACATAGACAGAAAGAACTTTATCACTTAGATGTCGTTTCTTTAAACCAGTTATTATATCAGATATACTTTTATAACCAGATTCTGCTCTAACTTTTGGCAAATCTCTTTTTACAATATCCTGGGTAGCAATGACCATTCCATATATTTTATTAGAATAAGTTATCTCTGTTTGCAGATGAGCCATCATCGAAGATATAACTTTTCTCTGCTCTCCTGAGAGGTTAGGATCCTGCAATTTTTCATGAAGTTCTTCAAGCCTCTTATTAATAAGCTCTTCAACATTCTTGACATGTTTTGAGACCTTCCGCATAATCCTATATATTCTGTTTGTACTCATACCTTTCTCGGCTTCCGATGAGAATTTCTCTAAATTAGAAAGAAAATCTTTAACTTTCTTTACATCAACTTTATCAGTATTCATCTCATCTTTTAATTCTTGAGCTGTAGGAATGATGTCTTTCTGAATAAGGGATAACTGATCCTCAAAATATCTATGTATCATCCGATCCCAAATACTAATTCTCTTTGTGTCTTCAAAGACATTTTTTCCTGCATCCGAAGTAATCATTAAAGGTTCATTATCATTCCTATTTGAACTACTTCTATTACTTGTAGCTGTAGGACTGTCACCAGCGCCACCAGGACCGCCATGAGGAGGAACAGCACCAGCACCACCAGCGCCACCAGGACCGCCACGTCTTCCAAAAGGATGGAACCCACCAGTAACATTTTGCGGCCAGATTAATATTATAAGTGTTATTCCAACAAGCACCATAAACGTCATTGAAGTTTCAGATTCTCCCATCAACCCATAGCCAACCGCAAGAGCAAAGAAAACAGAGACAAGAACATAACACCAACGTCTTCTTGTTCGACCCCCAGGCACATAACCTCTATTAGTCTGACGAGTTGAAAAATAAGCTAAAACGCCCATCAAGAAAGCTATTCCCCATATAACAATCATCCTAGTCGTTCCAAGAATATTCTTTGCATTTTGAACGACGGCACCTGGTCCACCTTCCATTGCAGAAAAACCAAAGAGACCCAATGATGATATTATTCCCAAGATAAGAGCGATTTTTCGAGCCATCTCTTTCTTTTCATCAGTATCATTAAAATGAGGAACGAACATCATTCCAATGTGAAAGATATAATAGAATAAAATTACAAAAATTATGACAAGAAATGCAACAATAAACCAGTCATTCCCAAAAAAGATGCGCAAAAACAACTCAGAACCACGAGAAATCGTGTCAGGAAGACTCCGCATAAATCCTTGTTGTGCATGAACCTGAAGCGACGACAAAATAAATAAGAGTAGTCCAAAAAAATAAAATGATAATGATGTAAGAGCTCTGCCAGGCTTCATGAGAAATAATCAGCAAAGTAGGTATTTAAATATTTCGAAGAAAAAAAATAGAATCATTACTGATTTTGTGGCTGTTGTGGAGCATTCCTTTGTGCTGCAAAATCTCTTATATGTGAAACCTTCTGCTCGATATATTTCATATATTTGTCTACATAGGAGCTGAAATCCCTATCAAACTTAGCCTGCTCTTGAATTTCAGTACGCATGCCTGTAAGAATTTCGCTAGCTAGATTGCTATCATCAGTTGTGATTTTTGAATCATCTTTTTGTGAAATATCAAAGAGTGTTTTTATGTAGTTCCTGCTTGCTAAAGCATCATGTAAACTTTTAATTTGCCTAACATTCTCAGTTATTTTGTTAATGCGCTTTCTGAAATTTTGAACAGTAACATCCGCTCCAGAATTCTTAATCTCAGCATCAGACAATTCTTTATTTTTTACCATTCGCTCAATCTCAACCATCTCTGGAACCATTGAACTTATTTTAGATTCATCTGACAGTTCTGAAAATAACTCATCAAACTCTTTGTTTTTTTCATAGTCGAAAAATAATCCAACA
>CAZOXV010000199.1:0-2534 GCA_964583935.1 uncultured Methanosarcinales archaeon
AAAGGGAAGATATTGTTGAGGATGTTGCGGAGACTATTGAGAGAGATGTTGAGGAGGTTGTCGAAGAGACTATGCCTCGTGAGCAAGTAGAAGCAGTCGAACAACAAATAGCACCTTCAAGAGATGAACAAAGAGTTGTCGAAGATGAGATTGAAGAAGTCGAAGATCTTGTAGAAGAGACAGTTGAAGATAGGGTTGAAGAATCAGTTGATGAGATGCATATGAGGCTTGCTGAATTTTTACAGAGTCTTGAAGAATGGAACAGCCAAGTTGAGGATGGTGTGTATCGAGAGATGGAAAATGGTGAGTTTAAGGGATTAAAGATTGTGGCAAGTCACAATAGCAGAAATTTTGTAAGAGCGCGTGTTTCTCAGCAACTACAAACTTTGCTTACACAACACAGTCTGATTCCTGAAGGTTCAAGCTTTAATATGCATGGGCTAATGGGTAATCCTGCACCTGATGGTGAAGGCGGGTTTAGAGGAACCTTTACTTTTGGTTCTGAGTATTTTATAGGATCTTTGAATGTCTCACAGTAGAATTGACTTCTATACTTTTTCTACATCTCACATCTTTAGTTTATGATATAGCCTCATTGCTTCCATATCAAGTGCACCATATCCATCATAATCATACTTGTGTTTCGTTGCATAGGCTATGCTCATTAGTCTTGCTATAATTTCTTTGTGGAACTCGTTCGCTGTGTATAATTTCTTCTCGAAGAGATGAAGATTGTGTTCTCTTACTTTCACGTTTGTCCAAAATTTATTATCATCTAAAACTTCTACTTTTAGATTATATTTATCGTAGAACAGTCTTTCAAGATGGTCAGGTCTCAGAAACTGTAGTGCGTGTGTCTCTTCATGTATTGCTATCAACTTCATCCATATCTGGTTACCTGTATTATATGTTATGTAGCAATCTGTTCCTCCTTGCCAGTCCATATAGAAGCACATTCCTCCAACATCTTTGCATCCTTTTCTGTATTGTCCATAACGTTTGCTTACTCTTTTGTATGTCTTGTATGAGTCTCTGCTTGGACCTAGGTCAAAATATCTTCTGTTATCGGGTATTCTTGATTTTAGTCCAAGATGGCTAAAGAATGTTTTTTCATCTTCTTCATTGTTTACTATAGATTCAATTGACATATAATAACAGTATTTTACTGTTAAAATAGGTTTTTAGATCGAGAAATGAAATCAATTCACTGGCATCGAATATTTTACGACATTCCTGTTTATTTCTTCGATATCTTTAAATATATATCAAAATTTTTACATTATATGGGGAAGAATTCCAAAAAAGATTCAACGCTTGGAATCACTGTAAAAAAATCTGAAAACTTTTCTGAGTGGTTTACCCAAGTATGTTCAGAGCAGGGTGCAAAATTGGCTGACATTCGTTATGGTGTGCAGGGCCATATTGTGCACAGGCCATGGGGTATGAGAATTCTTAATCGTATATACGAAATTTTAGAAAAGAAGGTTGAAGAGGATGGGCATGAACCGGTTCTTATGCCAACTGTAATACCTGAAAAAAATTTAATGAAAGAAAAAGAACATGCGGGTTTTACTCCTGAGGTTTTTTGGGTAACAGAAGCTGGAAGCAAAAAGATGAATGAGAGAGTTGCTTTAAGACCAACTGGTGAGACTGCTTTCTATCCTATGTATTCTTATTGGATAAGGAGCCATAATGACTTACCACTTAAATGTTACCAATCAAGAATCACTGTATTCCGAAATGAGATGACAACCCGTCCTTTTCTGAGAGGCAGAGAGTTTATGTTTTTTGAGACACATGATGTTTTCTCAGATCATGAAGGTGCTATGGAACAAATTGAGACTGATATGAAAGTAATGGATGATGTTGTTCATAAAAATTTGAAGATACCTTATAGATTTTTTAGACGACCACAATGGGACAAGTTTAAAGGAGCTGATGACACTTATGCTTCAGACTCATTATTGCCTGATGGAAGGAGAAATCAGATTAGCTCAACACATGATCTTGGTCAGAAGTTTGCAAAGGCCTATGGTGTGAAATTTAAAGATAAGGATGGAAAAGATAAATTTGGCTGGCAAACATGTTTTGGTCCAGGCATCTGGAGAATCATGGCTAGTCTTATTGCTTTACATGGCGATGACAATGGCTTGGTTTTACCTATGGCAGTCGCGCCTTTGCACATTATTATAATACCAATAACTTTTGTGAAAAAGCCAGAGTTGAATGATAAGATAATGAATCTCTGTGAAGAGCTTTCAAAGACTCTTGGTAAAAAATACAAGGTAAAGATTGACTCTTCAGAAAGCAGTCCAGGGTTCAAGTATAATCAGGCGGAGCTAATGGGTATTCCCCTGCGTATTGAAGTTGGCCCTAGAGATTTAGAAAAAAATCAGGTGACTTTGGTAAGGCGTACGTCAAAAGAGAAAGTTGTTGTAAAAGCTAAGGACGTACAAGAAGGTGTAAGAGAGCAGATATCATTATTTGAGAAAGAGTTGATAGGGAGGGCCAAAGAACATTATTCTGAGAAGACC
>CAZOXV010000200.1:0-2521 GCA_964583935.1 uncultured Methanosarcinales archaeon
TTCTAACTAATTCTTTCTCGAGATAAAGGAGAGCTTTTGACCTTTTCCTTGGGAAAAAAAGTTTTCTGAGATTTTTAAGAAAACGTCGTTTCATAAAAAGAACTAACATAAATTATTATTTATTTGTTGCGGAGGAATCTGCAGAAGAAATCCCAAACTTTTGTCCTCGGTAAGAAATCAAAGCAATGACAAAATTTAAATAGTCACAATCTTTAAGATGGGTAGTTAAAATGGAGTGGGTATTTTCACAAGTTCCTGAGAAACGTCCGAACCTAGATAATCCTATATTGATAGAAGGATTACCTGGTATTGGAAACACTGGAAAAATTGCTGTGGACTTTCTAGTAGAAAAATTGAAAGCCAAAAAATTGTATAATGTCTTCTCCTATTACCTTCCACATTCTGTTTTTGTCAATGAGAATAACATTGTTGAACTCCCAAAGATAGAAATATATTTTAAAAAATCAAGGAATGGAAGAGACCTTCTATTTCTTGTAGGAGATACACAACCTGTTGATGAACCATCATGCTATTCATTCTGCAGAAGAGCATTAAGCACGATATCAGAATACGGTTGTAAGGAAGTCATAACTCTTGCAGGGATTGGCCTAAAAGAGATGCCAGAGAAACCTAAGCTTTACATAACAGGAACGTCAAAAGAAATTGTAAAGAAATATTCAACAAAAAACATAGAAACAAATCTCTATGGAACAGTCGGACCTATTGTTGGAGTTTCTGGGATTCTTACAGCGTTGGCTAGACTTAAAGGACAAGAAGGAATCATATTGCTTGGTGAAACATTAGCTCATCCAATGTTCGTGGGTATAAAAACTTCAAAAGCGATGCTTTCACACCTATCAGAAGTTATTGGGTTTAAGATAAACTTGAAAGAACTAGATGCGGAAATTGCAACATTAGAAAAAGAATTGAAGGCAGTTGATGAGCTTGAAGAGCTTCAAAAGACATCTCATGATTCTAAAAAATCAGATCCCACCTACATTGGATAATAGAGCAATAAAATTAAGGAAGCTCTGTTGCAGTTACGTTCTTAACGCTTCCGTCTTCTACAATATAGAGAGTCATCTCAATACCAGTTACACGCGATGGGAGTAATTCTGAATCAACATCAAACTCATAAGAGAAGAGATAGCTTCCATCAGCAGTTCTTCCCCATTGATTCTGCTGCAAATTATGGCCATTATACTGGACATATTGGTAAGAATTCTCTACGTACTCAAGCGCTGTCTGAGTGGCCTTTTCACGTGTAATCTCAGTCTCCACAGAATCCTGCATTCTATCTTCTTGAGAACAAGAAGAAATAAAGACAACAAGCAACAGAAAAAGAACAGATGAAAGTCGTTTTATATCCATAATCAAAAAACAGAGAGAATAGTATAAATATTTTTCTGAATATAGTTACTATCTTAAACACATATATCAGAGAGATTAAAAAACATTTTTAAATAGGAACAAAATACAAGGATGAAAAAGGGCTTGTAGTCTAGTGGCTATGACGTCGCCTTGACTTGGCGAAGGTCCTCGGTTCGAGTCCGGGCAGGCCCATTTCTTTCTTTATCTGCTTGAGTAAAACGAAACAGATGGTTTTTACGAGATTTTTCTCAAAAATCTCTTCTGACTCCAGGCAGGCCCATTTTTGCTTCTTTTACACTACCAAAGAATGCTCCATGTATTCTTCCGTGATTAAACAAAAAGATTATAAATGGTTCTTTCAATTATATGGACCCTGTGAACAAACAGTATTTGGGTTTTCTTAAAAACCACTACAAAATAGTAACTATTTTCGAAACATTTATAAATATCAGAATCAAAAACTAACTTGTTTACATAATTCACCGGGGGTAAGTGGAAAATGAAGACTAAATTAACTAATAAACTTATACAGGATACCATAGTTGAAGTGGTTGGAGAAGATGTAATGCCTGTAGTTGACTATCTTAAAGAAAAGAGAAATATCTCTGAATTCAAGATTGCTGAGGCATTAAACATAGAAGTCAATAGAATAAGAAACATACTATATAGGCTACACACTCACAACCTTGTAACATACATAAGAAAGAAAGACAAATTAAAAGGCTGGTATATCAGCTACTGGACTCTTAACTTGAAAGCAGTATTGACTATACAAGTTAAAATGAAGAAAAACCAGGTTGAGCTTTTGAAAGAAAGACTTGAAAGAGAAGAAGAAAACATAAATGGGTTCTTCATTTGTCCTAACCTATGCTCAAGATTATCTCTTGACAAAGCAATGTTCTATAACTTCAAATGTCCTGAATGTGGAACTCTAATGAATCAGCAAGATAACACAAAGACTATTGAAAGACTTAAAGAAAGGATTGCCGATCTTGAGACAAAACTAAATGCTTGATTTCCAAGCATAATTTTTCTTTTTTCTAAGCTTCATCTAGATAAGTATTTGAAAAGAAGCGATAATAAAGTTAGCTATTGACTTTGCAGTTTCATATACCTTTGACTTGCACTCGTTAGATACACAAATTTCTGA
>CAZOXV010000201.1:0-2500 GCA_964583935.1 uncultured Methanosarcinales archaeon
AGACCAATCTCAGGCCGTTCTCAGGAAGGATACCGTATTGTCATTAAGCGTGATGACATAGAGTCTTTCTTTAGGCTGAATAGATGTCCTGATTCTCAGGAAGGAATCTCTTCCGGTGACTGTATGAAAATTCAGAATCTTGGAGATGGAAGGGTCTGTTTAGGGTTTACTAGCGAATGTGATTCAGATACTGTTATGGTTGTAATTGACGAATGATTTCTTAGGCCAATTCTAATCTTTGCTTTGGTAGGTCTTCTTTTAACAAAAAATTATATAAAGTGCTAATCCATAAATCATAACATGCGTTCCAAAACTTTGTTTTTTATTTTCTTTTTTATGCTTGTACTCTCTCTTTATGCTAGTGCTGCTGTTGTAGAAGACAACTCTGTGATAACTGCTGACAGTACTGTTAGTTGTGGGGATACAATATATATCGTTGACTCTGTGATTAATAAGTCACTTGTAGAGTGTGGGAACATAACTAATGTTACAATGTATGACACCAGAATTTATAGTCCTTCTAGAAACATAACAGATGCAATTCTTGAGTTTGCAGTTATTGATGATAATCTTCTTACTTCTGGTAAGATGATATATGGTGAATGGACTTATTATGGGCCTTTCAATCTTGATAATATCTATGCGGGTGTCCCCCCTAGTGAATCAGGGGTTGCTTCTCCTAGCAAGGATGTTGTTGGAGATGGCATGGGCTTCTATGTGACGTATTCTATCGGAGAACTTGGTTATTCTGTTACTTTGGATGCTAGCGAAGTTGGTGGTGCTCCTGATATTGTTTTGTACGATAATGGCGCTGAAAATGATGATAATGCTAATGATGGTGTCTACACTACAGAAGATATTGTTGTTAACTATGGTAGTACTGGAACGCGGACGTTAACTCTTACAATAGATGATAATCTTGGTAATCAATGGGAAGTTGAGACCGAAATTTATGTCGATAATGAGATTCCTGACGGAGAATTTTTCATTTCAAGTTCAGGAGATGTTGTTGAAGCCGATGAAGTTAATTCAAGAGTTGTCACATTGCATATGTCTGCGATGGATAATATTGAAGTTGCAGGTTGCAGGATTGCGAATGAAGGTGAGGATATCACTTCAAAAAGTTTTGATGCTTGCCAAACTTCATTACCTTGGGTCCTTGAGCCAATTAATGGTGAGAAACGTGTTGATTATGAAATCATTGATACTGCAGGAAACATTCGAAGTCTATACGATACCGTTGAACTAAGCCTAGAAACTATAGAAGCTCCTCTTGTTGATGATTATGGTGATTGGTGGGGTTTTGATGACAGAGTCAATTTCAGAATATATTATGACATACCTATTGATTTGTCTGGTGTAACATACGATTATAGAATATACAACGATAGTTGTGCTGATGAAAGTGAATTTGAAGCTGATATTTGTAATATTACTGCTTGGACATACACAGAAAGCCGTGAAGTTTGGCATTATAATCTTTCATTAGAAGCGGGAATCAACTATACAATTGGTGTAAGAGCCTATACTGGCGGGATATCTGATCAGGGTTTTTCTGATGGTTATTATCTAGATACTGAGCCTGCATCTATAACTGTTTTCACTAGTAGTGCTCAGAATAATATGTGGACTTCACAATCTATAGTTTCTTTTAATTTATCTGCAGTAGATCCTATTTCTGGCGTTAGAGGTTTTTCTTATGATCTAACAAGTGATGGTTCTGATCCTAATGATGTGGTTGATGTCTATGGAGAGAATGCTACTGTTTATCTCACAGGATTAGGAACAGGTACTTATTACTTTACTGTGAAGGCTAAGAGTATGTCAAGATTAATGTCTGATACTGAATCTTTTACGTTACGTGTTGATAATCAACGTCCTTCAATTCCTTTTGCTGACACTCCTTCACTATCAGGTGAAGGTTCTTTGCGTTTTAACTGGAGCAATTCCAGCGCTTTTTCTGGCATAGATGGCTATAATGTGGTAATTGCTTCCGACCCTTATTTTGAAAATATTGTTGTGGATGAGTTTACAAATGAGACTTCTTATGATTTTATCTCTGATCGCCCATCTACTTATTATTTTAAAGTTCGTGCATTGAGCAATGCTGGGCTTTATAGTATGTTTTCTGACAAGAAAGATCAAGTTTATGATACCGAGCCACCAAAGTTTATCCTAGCTAAACCAACAGGAGCAATTGCTAGAACAAAACCAAAGCTTTATTTAGAAACTAGCGAGGATGCAAGTTGTTTTTACGGCACTGAACCCACCGATATGGAAAAATTTACTTTTACAGGTGGGCGTTTTCATGAAGATATGGTTGATCTCTCACCAGGAAGCCACACTTACCTTTTCAGATGTTATGATGAAGCTGGAAACCAGAATACTACCCAGATTAACTTTGATATTGATATGTCGCGAAGCCCCGGCACAATCTCTGTTGAGGAATCCTCGATAGATGCTTTTGTTTCTTCTTTTTATGATGTCGACGTGACAATAC